>JAPUKI010000239.1 GCA_027295745.1 Acidobacteriota bacterium | reverse complement strand
GGTCAATCTGTGCGCCACCAAGAAAGCCGTAGTCCACGTAGCCTCGCTGCTGAAGAAGGAGGACATCGGTGATGGTGAGATGCATGTTGCCTCTTCGCGCTGCTCTCTGCTCATTTGTGGAAGGAGGCAATTTATTGGGTTCAATGTGAGGACCGATCACACCCCCTTCAAAAAGGATCGTCAGGCGAGGGGCATGCATCTTTTGGGCCAGGACACACGAAATGAGCGGCATGCCAGCTCCGCCGAAGACGATCTTTCCGTCTTCCAGGATTCTGGCGCTCATGATCGCGACCAGCTCGGCAGTGTTGTAAGCGTTAGTCATTGTAAACACTTCTTCCATCCTTCGTTGCCTGAAGGATATCCTTGAAGTCTAACATCCCCAGAAAATGGGTCCAGGACTCTGGAGCATACACGTACTGCTCGAGGTATTCCTGAACACCTTCAGGGCCTTTCCCCATCATCAGCTTCACGTAGTAGTCCATGTGACTGAAATCGGGCTCATAGTACCCATAACATTCGTGAGGAAGGCACCCATAGGGAACCTCAACCACCGCGTCGACCATGAAGAAGGGGATGGAGGTCCGGTCCGGCGCCCTTCTGACCTGATCGTTGCTGATGATTCTCTCGGTCGTGACAATGACCTTGTCGGCGGCACCGGCAATATCCTCATCCATGAAGGGGAGTCCCTCGCTCTGGACATTTCCATAGGAGTCGCAGCGCTGGGTGTGAAGGATGGCCACATTGGGATTGAGGGCTGGGATTAACGCGAGTTTCTCTCCTGTATAAGGGCACTCCATCTCTTTGATCTCCGTCAAGCGGGGGAAAAGGTCAGATCCCAACATGGATCTGGCCGGGATAAAGGGAATCCCCATAGCGCCGGCACGGTAGCGGAGACCAAGACACATGTGGCTCCACTCCTCGTAGACGGCCAGCTTTTCCTGGATATAGTGGCGCATGGCCCGTGACACACCCCAGGTGACTCCCGGACTGAACCAGCTGGTGATGACGTGTTGAGTGGCTCCCGACACCAGGAGCAGGTCTCCATCGGTTGAGGAGATACTCCTGGAATAAACCAGCTCTTTTTTCTTCTGCCGAATGATCTCCCAGATGGCCGCCATAGGCGTCCTGGAGTAGTGACACCCTCCGGCAGCCACATGGTCACCATCCTGGATCAAACTGATCGCCTCTGTCAGAGACATCACTTTCTCCCGCAATCCCCGGTCCTTGTTCTCGATGACTTTCCTTAATTCTTTGTAAGATCTCACCATAAGTTCAGTGCCCCGTGCCCATCAACGCATTGTGGTCATGCCCGATGGGCTGTTTTACGACTTCTGAGACGATTTTTCATCGTCCTTGCCGATGTAGTCCTCTAAATTGATCCGCTCCATGACCTCTGCTGGGACCTTTGGCTTGTCCGCAAAAATCGCCAGCGACGGTTTTGCGGTGGCATCGATCCCCACCTTGTCGCTAATGGGTTTGCCCTCCGGCCTGGAGGGGTCCAGCTCATCGTGGGAGACACCCTTGACGATGAACAGATCCCTGTCCCCCTGTGCTCGGGTGGCGATGGCCTGGATGACTGCCTGGCTGTTGGTCAGGTCTATATCATCATCTACCACGACACAATGTTTCACCTGCATGTCGGCGGCAAACGCCGTCAGAAGAACCTGCTTGGCCTGCCCTTCCCGTGTTTTCTTGATGGAAACGAATAAGGTAAAGGGGGCTGGGCAGCGGACGCTTTGAACTGCTGGAATATTTTTTTGCAAGAAATCGAGGATACTGGGTTCCATGGGAATCGTACTCATCAGCAGCAGTTCTCTGTGAGGTCCACCGCAAATATCCTGAAAGATGGCGCCCTCACGATGAGTGATGGCTTTGACATTGATAAACGGCCGGCGCACCTGGCCGGCTGAATACCCCGTAAACTCGCCGTAGGGACCTTCCTCTTCGCGTTCAAAGGGAGGTATTTCGCCCTCAATCACCATTTCGGATCGGGCCGGCACCTGCAAATCCACAGTCTGTGCCTGAACCACTTCCAGAGGAGAGCCCATTAAGCCCCCCATCACATGCCGCTCATCGGTGGCATAGGAACCAATAAAGAGAGCACCCATACACCAGGCAGGGTGGTTTCCCAAAGCGATGATCAACTCCATAGGTTCATTTCGTTGCTCGGCCTTCTCGTAGATCTGACTGAGGTGTTTCCCGGGCGTCATATAGATCCCCAACTTATTGGACCCTTTGATCATCAAGCGGTCATAGCTGCAGTTGTAAGCACCGGTGTCCGGATCCTTGGCCATGACAATGCCGCCACTGATATAGGCGGCGCCGTCCGTATCGTGATAGCGCATCTGAGGGAGCTTTAAAATGTCGACCTGGTCACCCACATGAACGACCTCCTGTACCGGCCCCTTCTCGATGAGCTTCGGCTTGATGAGGTTGTTCAAAGCATCCCGATACTTCTGGGGCAGCTCACGTTTGTCCACATCTAGAGCAGCCGCCACCGTGGTGCGCGAAGCACAGATATTGACCACGACTGGGAATTCGGTGTCCTTGACGTTGTTAAAGTGCAAAATGGGTGTGCGTTTCTGCATCTCCAATTTGGTGACTATGGCCGTCGTTTCGTAGAGCGGAGAAATCTCTTTGTCAATCTCGAGGTAGTTTGAAGGGTGCTTCTTCTTCATTTCTTGAAGAAAGCTTCTGAGATCATTACCAAGCATCGCGTTTTTCTCCCAATTGGTTTGTGAACTCGCGTCGAGCGAGCCTTAAAACTCTCCGGCTTTGAGGTATCTTTTTTCGGGATCGAGTGCACGGAGAGACTTTAACTCCTCATCCGATGGAGGAGTGGTGACCTCTAAGTCCTCAGAGATACTCACTTTGAAACCAGTTTTCTCCAGGACTTCCTCCTCAGTGATGCCGGGGTGTAGGGCTGTGAGCTGCATTTCCCGGGTTTTAGCCTCGAACTCCAGGATACCCAGATTGGTGATGACCCTCTCGACTCCTCCGCCCAGTAATCCCGCCTTCTCTCGATCATTTCCACCGTTTAAGAAGCCGGGACTGGTCAAGTAGTCCACCTCTTCCACAAACCGTCTCTTTTCATGGTAGCTGATGATGAAGACCTTATTGGCAGAACTGGCGATATCATTGGCCCCACCACTTCCCGGTAGCCTGACTTTTGGTTTCTCTGGTGTCCCGATGCAGCTGCTGTTGATATTTCCGTAACGGTCGATTTGTGCCCCTCCCAGAAAGCCGACATCGACGAAACCCCGCTGGAGATAGAGCATCATGTCGACTGTGGCAGGGGTAGCCACGGAACGGCGTACCGAACGTGCCTCATTCGTTGAGCGCGGTAGATTTTTGATTCTGGGTGCCACACCCCCAACCTCGAAAAGGATAGCCAAGCTGGGTGCGTGTAACTTCTGGGCAAGAATTGCTGAGAGCAGTGGAAGCCCCGCTCCGGCGAACACAATTTGACCATCTTGTAAGGCACGGGAGCCCATGATCACCGTGAGCTCAGCGGGGTTATAGTCGTTCACAGCGGCCAAATCCTTCCCCTTCGGGTAGCTTCCAGTAAGCTCTTCACACCGAACAGGGACAGGTACTCTTCAAAGTCCGCCGGTTGGTAGAAGAACTTTTCCAGGAACTCCCGTACAAAGCCTATTTTATCTTTGGCTTGCAGTAAACCCTGCCCATACTCTCCCAGCTTTTCATAGGCAGGTTCATACCGTCCATAACATTCATGTGGATAGCAGCCGAAGGGCAATTCTACCACGGCGTCTACGCAGAAAAAGGGTATGTTGGTCGAGTTCGGAGCATCCCGAATATGCTCATTATCCACGATCTGCTCAGTCGTCAAGATGACCCGGCTGGCCGCCTTGGCGGTTTCTATGTCCAGGCAGGGTGGACCAAAGATTTGAGCGTTCCCATAAATGTCCGCAATCTGGGAATGAATAATTGCAACGTCAGGATTGACCGCAGGTATTAAGAGCAGCTCTTCGCCGGAATAAGGACAGGTGAAGCGTTTTAAGCCTCTGGTTTTCTCCAGGTCAGAACCCAGCATGGATTTGGTTGGGATCGAAGGAATTCCCATGGCTCCCGCCTTAAACATCAGCGAGAGGCCAAGCAAGCTCCATTCTTCAAAGGTGCTGGGATCCTTCTCGGCAAAACTGCGCATGATCTTTGATACTCCCCAGGTGACCCCACCACTGAACCAGCTGGTCACGGCCTTGCCCATGGCCCCCGAGACAAAAAGCCAATCCCCCTCAAAACTCATCAGAGGTTTATAAAAGGTGATATCTCGCTTCTTCTGCCGGATGATCTCCCACAGGACTCCCATGGGTGTGCGGGTGTACTGAAGTCCTCCCACAGCTACATGGTCTTCATTTTTAATCATGCCCACGGCCTCTTCCAGGCTGGTGCGCTTGTCCCTCATGCCTTTGTTTTTTTCAACGATCTTCTGGCGAGATTGGCGGTAATTCATCCTCTAGAACCTTTCTTTGCTGGGAACCCAAAGGCCTCCTTGCCCAGTCACCCCGGTGCGCATGGGCAGGGAAGACACGGAAATGGAGGTTAATACTTGATTTCCTGCGAAATGTGCTCGCTCGTCAGAGCTGATTATACTCCACGAGTCGGCATTCTCACACCCTCGTGCGAGCCACTCGAAACTGTTCGAGCGAGGGATTGCCGAAGTTTAGCAAGATTGCGAGTTGCAGGCCCGTTGCGACCAGGGGCGAGTCCGGAGAGTCTTGCGCTGGCCCGCAGGCTAAAGCCTGCGGCTCTGATAGGAGGTGACGAGGATCAGTCCGAGCCGTGGGCTTTAGCCCACGGGCCTGTCTGGAAAACGCAAAGCAATGGGTGACAGCTACAAAAAGCCTGGGGATGATTACCTGACCATTGAGAAAGGGAAGGGGGTACGGCAGGTCTAGCCCTCGGATCCTAGCCGGTATCGGCCCATGAGCACAACCTTCTCTATCAAGTGCTTTTTGCATAGTTCGAGAAAGTTTTCCTTCCTCGCGAGTAGATGCTCTGTGTCCAGTGCATAGAGGGTGAAATAGTAACGATGTTCCCCACTGGGAGGGCAGGGACCACCATAGGCTTCTTTCCCAAAGTCGTTTCGTATCTCCTTGGCTCCCGTCGGAACCGGCCCGCCTTCGGTAATCATTCGGGCTTCGGCTGGAAGGTCACATACCAACCAGTGAGTCCATTCCATAGGTGCGTCTGGATCCGTTAGGGTGAGCGCGAAACTCTTCGTTCCTTCCGGAACCTCATCCCACCTGAGTGCCGGTGAGACATCCAGACCGTCACAAGTGTGCTTTATGGGAATGGCGCCGCCAGCTGAGAAATCGGGACTGGTGAGTCTCACGGCACAATTATATACTCCATTGGGCCAGGGAGACTCAATCAGAAAATGAAGGGACTGACACAGAGGGGCAAAGAAGGAAGGTTGTTGATGGGACCGGGGCCATCCAATGTGCCACCGCGGGTCCTTCGAGCCATGAGCCGGCCACTGGTGGGTCATCTCGATCCTGAGTTCGTCGAGGTCATGAATGAAATTCAGGAGCTTCTGCGACGCGTTTTTCAAACCGGCAATTCTTTCACCATTCCCCTGTCAGGAACCGGTACTGCTGGGATGGAGGCCTCAGTCGCCAACTTTGTTGAAGAGGGAGAGTCGGTTCTGATTGGCGTAAACGGGGTATTCGGACAGCGGATTGCAGAGATGGTCCGCCGCCATGGCGGCATCTGCACGGTGGTTTCCGCTCCCTTTGGTGAGCCTCTCAGCCGGAAAGCCATGCTTGAGGCCGCCCAGAAATGCCAACCGAGCATCATAGCCGTGGTGCATGCCGAAACTTCCACCGGAGTCCTCCAACCCCTGGAGCCCATCCGGGAAATTTGCGACCGCTTTGACTCACTGCTGCTGGTGGATGCCGTGACTTCTCTGGGAGGACACCCCGTCAAAGTCGATTCCTGGGGTATTGATATCTGTTACAGTGGAACTCAAAAGTGCCTGAGCTGTCCTCCTGGACTTTCGCCCATTACCCTTTCTCCCAAGGCTGAAGCGAAGTTGAAAACCCGCACCAGCCCATGCAGAAGCTGGTACCTGGACCTTAACCTGATCCGGTCCTATTGGGGTGAGGACCGGGTCTACCATCACACGGCGCCCATCTCGATGAATTACGCTTTGTGTGAAGCGCTGAACATCATTGTGGAAGAGGGACTGGAGGAACGTTTCAATCGCCACCGGCAAAATCACAAAGCTCTGGTAGCGGGAATCGAAGGTATGGGGTTGCAGATGCAGGTAGACCCCGACTATCGTCTGTGGTCGCTGAATACGGTGCGCATCCCTGCCGGTGTGGATGATGGGAAGGTTCGAAGTCAGCTGCTGAGCCAGTTCAATCTGGAAATCGGCGGAGGGTTGGGCGACTTGAAGGGGAAGGTTTGGCGAGTTGGGCTGATGGGGGAGAACAGCCAGGCTCAAAATGTGCTCTACTTTCTTTTCGCCCTGGAGAACTGCTTGCGCAGGCAAGGCTTTCACTGTTCCCAGGGAGCCGGGGTTGAGGCTGCAACTGAGTGTTACAATGCGCCGGGCTCATTGGCCGCCAGCCGGGAGTTTACAGCGTGATCTTCATCCCATCCTCGGCTATCTCGGCCTGACCTTGGTACCCCGAACTGCGAATCTCCGAGAGTAGATCATAGTCATCACACACCGGATACAGGTGGGTGATGATGAGCCGCTTGGCAGATGCCTTTCGAGCAATCTTTCCGGCCAATTGGGGTGTGAGATGGCCTTCCAGTTTGAGTTCCGACGGTTGGGCGGCTTCGATCAAGGCGGCGTCAGCATCCTGGGACAGCTCGATCAATGCCTCACAATAGTCAGTATCCCCGGAATAGGCAAAGACCTTCCCCTCAGCGTCAGTGAAACGATATCCTAAACTGCTTTCCGTGTGAGGGACCGGAAGTGAGCGGACAGCCCAGTCTGGAAACTTCAGCTGATCGTCCCAGATCTCGCGAATCGTCAAACGCTCACTCTCCAGGCGAACCCAACTGCCGTAGAAATCCAGCAGGCCACGGTGGAGGTCCTTCAATCCAGGTGGTCCCATCAGCCTGAGCTTCTTGGAACCGAAGTACTCTGAGTTCCTGAGCGCAAAGAGAAACGGGCCCAAATCTCCCGTGTGGTCTGGATGAAAATGGGAGAAAAGGACGTAGTCGATGTCCTGGACTGCTGCTCCGTGCCGCTCAGCGCGGTGCAGGGAGCCGGAGCTGGGGTCCACCAGGATAGTGGTTTGGTTGAATCGGATCACCAGACCGGGAGAAGCACGCTGGGGATGGGGAATAGAAGTCCCACTGCCTAAAATGGTGATCTGCATAAGAGGTGCCCCTTAGCCCGGACTTTGCATAGTCCGGGCTTAATAACCCAGTCTGTATCGTAAACGTGAAAAGCGCTTGCGCGTCTTGTCGTTTTTAACCCCGATCGCCAAGGCTTTCTTGGTTCCCACGATAACCACTAACTTTCTGCCCCTGGTCACCGCAGTGTAAATCAAATTTCGCTGCAAAAGGAGATAGTGCTGCATGAGGATGGGGATGATCACGGCCGGATACTCGGAACCTTGGGATTTGTGCACGGATATGGCGTAAGCGAGAACAATCTCGTCCAGGTCAGTGAAATCGTACAAGACATCCCGGCCATCGAAGGAGATGAGGACTTCTTGGGACTCCGACGTTACCCTGGTTATCCGGCCGATGTCGCCGTTGAAGACGGCCTTGTCGTAATTGTTCTTGATTTGCATAACCTTGTCTCTGATCCGAAAATTCCTTCCTCCTCGAAACACTCCCGCTGGTGTCGGATTGAACGCCTTTTGGAACTCAGTGTTGAGATTCTCTGCACCCACGACTCCTTTGTGCATGGGAGTGAGTACCTGAATGTCATTGAGGGGATGAAATCCAAACCGCCTGGGGATGCGTTCCTGGGCCAGCTCCAGTACAGTCTTCAGGACCGCTTCCGGGTCTTCCTGTTCGATAAAATAGAAGTCATCCAGTTTTGCTCGCGGAGATGTCAGTGTTGGCAGGAGACCACGGTTGATTTTGTGGGCGTTGACAATGATTGAGCTTTCCTGGGCCTGACGGAAAATCTCAGTGAGCTTGACTACCCGCACAACGCCCGAGGCGATAATGTCCTGGAGAACATTTCCAGGACCCACAGAAGGAAGCTGATTGACATCTCCAACCAGGACCAAGGTGGCTCTGGGAGGAATGGCCTTCAGAAGGTGGTGCATGAGCACCGTATCGATCATTGAAGCTTCATCCACGATGAGCAAATCGCATGTCAGAGGATGATGCTCGTTTTTCTGGAAGCCTCCCTTTTGAATACTGAATTCGAGCATGCGATGAATTGTCTTGGCCTCGTGACCTGTTGCCTGATTCATCCGCTTGGCGGCTCTGCCGGTGGGGGCAGCCAACATGATGTTGACCGTGAGCTTGGCAAAGATCTTTAGAATGGCGTTAATGATGGTAGTTTTTCCGGTTCCAGGTCCGCCGGTGATCACCATCACCTTTTCTTCCACAGCACACCTCACTGCCCCAATTTGTCTTGCAGCGAGAGTAATGGCAAGCTGCTTCTGGACCCATACGATGGCTTTGTCAGTGTCGAGTCCCCGAATGGTTTTGGGTGCGGAGATCAGGGTCTTCAGTCGGAGGGATATGCCGGTCTCGCAGAGATAGAGTGTCGTTAAATAGACATCCTTTTCGTGTTCCTTGAAGGTGTCGATGTGGTCGCTGAGATCCTCAATGACTATCCTTTTGTCTACGGCGATGGTGCCAAAGGCTTTGAGGATGACCTCCCGGTCCACCTGGAGAATCTTCTGACACTTCTCGATCAGTGGGTCATAGGGGTAGTAGACATGACCCTCATTGGTCAACTGATGCAGGACATAGAGGATTCCCGCCTCCGCCCTCAGCTCCGAATCTTTTGCGAATCCCAGTTTCTCTGCAATGGAGTCAGCCGTGATAAAGCCTATCCCAAGAATGTCCACGGCCAGACGATAGGGGTTCTTCTGAACCACTTCGATGGACCGACGGCCATAGTGTTTAAAAATCTTGGCAGCATATCCTGAGCTGATCCCGTGGGTCTGCAGGAACAGCATGACCTCCCGGATTTCCTGCTGTTCGTCCCAGGCCTTTCTGATCATGGCGATCCGTTTTTTTCCGATACCCTGGATCTCGGTTAGCTTTTCCAGTTCATTTTCGATGACATCGAGAGTCTCACTGCCGAACCTCTTCACGATTCTCTGGGCCATGATCGGGCCGATGCCCTTAATGAGACCGGAGCCCAGGTATCTTTTGATGCCATAGACAGATGCTGGGACCTGAGATTTGAAATGCGACACCTGGAACTGCCTGCCGTATCGGGGATGATTGGTCCACTCACCCTTCATCAGGAGGACTTCTCCCGGCGTGAGAGCCACCAGGTTCCCCACCACGGTCGCTAGCCCGCGCTGCCCCGGAACCTTCACTTTAGCGATAGTGAAGCTATTCTCTTCGTTGATGAAGGTGATTCGTTCTATCTGCCCTTGCAGTTCTGTGAGCATACCGGGATTTGTGTTCTTGATGAGGACCCTTATATCACAATCATTTTCATCACTGGATGAATGAATGTTGACAGTGAGGATGGGAAGTTTCTAATATTGCCCCACGACTGGGGGGGAAGTCCGCACGAAGGTGGGAGGAAGAGAAGGATTTGGAGAGCTCACAAACCCTGAGAGATTCTCTGGCCGGCATTCAGGAAAAGCTCACCGCCATCGAGTCTCAGCTCGAGACAGCCAAAAAGGAAATTGAATCCAGGCTTAAGGCCCTCGACTGCCCGCCGCAGCTTGACCAGGGCACCCCAGCCGTCACCCAGGACAGCCCTTCACTTGCAGCCGGATTAGAGCTCAAGCGAGTCAACGCGGCCCATCAGAAACTCGCCACTGGAAAAACCCAGGAACAGATTTTGGCCACCTATCTTGAGGAAGCACAAGCTCTTGTGAGCAGGGGAGTTCTCTTTCTGAAAGAAGACGAGAAGTATCTCCCCTGGAAAGCGATCGGCTTTGACCTGGAGCATGTCCAGACGGTGGAGGGCCAAGACCGAGGAAATCCCATCCTCCGGGCCGCTATGCAGAGACAAATCGTTTTCAGTGGAGGTGATCTAGATCAATCCTTTCCCTGGTCAAGGCAGTCGGGAGGACCGTCCCGGGTAGCTGTGTGTATCCCCCTCGTCTTTGGAGACTCTGTTCCGGTGGTTCTCTATGCTGACTCGTCTGCTTCGATTCCTCTGGATTTCCTGGAGTTGCTCACCCACATGGTCGTACTCGTTCTGAAGAACCACTACCTGCAGCGACTTGGCGCTTTGGAAGAATCGACTTTGCCTCCTGAAGTGGAGAATGAACGGAACAGCAGTGAGTGGATTCCTCCGGAAATTCAGGAAATTCCAGAGGCATCGGCCCTGGTTCCGGATCTTCCCTCAGACACGTCACCGGGCCGGGAAGAAAAGGGTTGAAGGCTGAACTAGAGTTCCCAGTTGAATGCGAGTGGCTGGTGCGGTTGCGGGACTAATGGAGAATAGGGACCTGGCGAGGATCTTCAGCGAAATCGCGGACATTCTCGAGATTCAGGAAGGCAATCCATTTCGAATCCGATCCTTCCGGAGAGCCGCTCAAATCATCCGGGATCTCAGCTTCAATGGTGCTCATGCCTCTCAGGAGGAGCCCGAGAAGCTTCGAAGCATCTCTGGGATCGGAGAAGGCACGATCAGTAAAATCCGGGAAATTGCCGAGACCGGACGAAGCCAGGAATTTGAAGATCTAAAGAGAGAGATCCCTCCCTCACTTCTCACTTTGCTGGAACTACAGAACCTGGGTCCCAAGAAGATCAGGCTGCTTTGGAAGACCCTGAACATTAGCACCATTGATGAGTTGGAGAAGGCGGCTCGAGAAGAGCAAGTGCGATCCTTGCCGGGGATGGGGGGGAAAAGCGAGGCGAAGATTCTTAAGGCCATTGAGGCTCATCGTCTTCTCCAAGGTCGCTTTCGCCTCGACGACGGCATCGAAGTCTGCCAGGGATTAATGGATTACCTTCGATTGAAGGTCAAGGTCAAGCGAATTGCCGCAGCCGGCAGCGTGAGGCGCAGACGCGAAACCGTTGGTGATATCGACATCCTGGTGACCTGTGAGTCTTCTGCGGAAGTCATTGATGCCTTCACTGGATATAGCGATGTCAAAGAGGTGTTGGCCAAGGGAGACACCAAAGCCTCAGTAGTTCTTAGCCGAGGATTACAAGCCGATCTGCGAGTGCTGGAGGATGAGTCATTTGGCGCTTCCCTCCAGTATTTTACTGGCTCCCAAGCACATAACGTCGCCCTGAGAGAAAGAGCCAAACGTATGGGTTACAAGATTAGTGAATATGGTCTCTTTCGGCTCGACAATGGAGGGGAAAAGGATCCTCCAGAGAAAGTAGCCGGTGAAAGTGAAGAGGATATCTACCGGCTCTTGAAACTGTCACTCATACCACCCGAGCTCAGAGAAAACCGAGGAGAGATTCAAAAGGCGGAAACCGGTCGATTGCCTGATCTGATCAAACTGGGAGACATTCGCGGCGATTTGCATATGCACACGAAAGCCACCGATGGGCGGAACACGATCCAGGAGATGGCTGCCGCCGGAATACAAGCGGGATACCAATACATTGCCATTACAGATCATAGTAAGGCTCTGGCCATGGCGCGTGGACTGGATGAAAAAAGGCTTCTTGATCAAATTGAGGAAATCGACCGGGTGGCATCCCAGATCTCTGAAATTCATATTCTCAAAGGCATTGAGGTCGACATCTTGAGTGAGGGCGAACTGGATCTTAGCGATGAAGTCCTTTCCCGCCTGGATGTTGTCATTGCTTCGGTTCACAGCCGATTTAATCTTTCCCGCAAGGAGATGACCTTGAGAATCTGTCGTGCCCTGGAGAACCCCAATGTCAATATCTTGGCTCATCCCACCGGGCGCCTGCTCACACGACGAGCACCCTATCCGGTTGACTTGGAGCAGGTGATCAAAACCGCTCGGGAGAACAGGGTCTGTCTGGAGATCAACGCCTACCCGGCGCGCCTGGACTTGAGCGACGTTCACTGCCGTATGGCCTGCGATCAGGGAGCATTGATCAGTATCAACTCCGACAGTCACAATCTCCAGATGCTGCGCTATATCGAATACGGCGTCTTTACTGCCAGACGTGGTTGGCTGGAAGCAAAGGATGTGATCAATACTTTCCCACTTGAAGAGCTGACGAGAGTGCTGAAAAAAGAGGAATACGGGGAACGCTGACAGCTGACAGCTGACAATAGACAATAGACAACAGACAGCAGACCACAGACCACAGACCACAGACCGCTGACAACGGACAACTGACAGTGGAACGTGGAATCTGTAACTCCTGTTCGCTACAATAGGAGCTTCAGTAGGGAGAAGTTGAGTGATCAAAGACCTGCTACCCAGACAGGTAGTTTGTACCGCGCCAGGTAAAAAAGGGAAGCCCTGCCACGGAGGGCTCAAGCGTTACTGTCCTTTCGCCGGTTATTACAATGAGCCGGATAAGGAGTTGCGCGAAGAGATCAGGCAAGAGTTCCCGGAGGATCCGAAGCTTGTTCTTCTCAAGTGTGAAACGTGCCAGACCGTGTATCGACTGCCTGAGGAGCTCAAGCGAAAATTCCAACAGGCAGTCTAGTGCGGGTGTCCCGCAACCAGAACTCCGGAATGAAGCCTCCCAGTAAAACTTGTAAAAAAGTTGCTCGAACAAGGCTTCTAATCTCCTTCTTTTCGATTATCTGGTTCTGTGTTGTTCTCACCTCGGAATGTTTAGCCTGGGGTCCCACCGGGCACCGATGGATCTCCAATAGGGCTATCGATAACCTTGAGGGACATTTCGCAGAGCTCTTTTCGAAGCACCGCGACAGGGTCGTTGCCCAGACCATGGGCCCTGATTACCGAAAGGATCGGGATCCGGAGGAATCCTCTCGCCACTTTGTTGATCTGGAACGATATGGTGAGTTCCCCTTCTCCCTTCTGGAGTTGGATTACGACCAGTTGGTCAGTCAGTTGGGGGAAGACACAGTACAGAGAAACGGGACCGGCCTGTGGGCAGCGCACGGGACCTTCAACCGACTGGTCGAAGCCTTCCAGCGCCGGGACCTTGAACAGATCCTGCTTTACTGCTCAGATCTGTCCCACTATGTGGCTGATCTTCACCAACCCTTTCATACCACCGAGAACTACGACGGTCAGCTCACAGGACAAGTGGGTATCCATTCTCGATTTGAAAGTGACCTGGTGAATTTGTATCTTGACCAGGTTCCCTTTTCGGAAGCCGCTCC
>JAPUKI010000238.1 GCA_027295745.1 Acidobacteriota bacterium | reverse complement strand
ATGTGGAACCCGATTCCAGGGAGAATCAAGGACTTTATCGCCAGTCCCCTTTCCAACAGATACCAATCTCTTCACACCACAGTCATTGGTCGCAATGGACATCCTTTCGAACTGCAAATCCGAACTCACGAAATGAACCAGGTTGCTGAGGAGGGAATCGCCGCCCACTGGAAATACAAGGAGGGGAAGCTGGGAGGGGACAAAGATGACAAGCGTTTTCAGTGGTTGAGGAAGCTTTTGGAATGGCAGCACGAGGTCAAGGACCCGCATCAGTTTTTGAGTAACCTCAAGATTGACCTGTACCCGAGGGAAGTTTACACCTTTACCCCCAAAGGAGAGGTGATTACTCTTCCTCGCGGTGCGACACCAGTCGACTTTGCCTATGCCATCCACACCGAAGTTGGCCACAAGAGTGTCGGTGCTCAGGTCAATGGCCGGATCGTCCCCTTGAAGTACAAACTCAGTAATGGAGAAATTGTAGAGATTCTCACCTCCAGCGAAGCCCATCCCAGGAGAGACTGGTTGAATTTCGTCAGGAGTTCACGTGCCAGAAGTGCAATCAGGCGTTGGATCAATGTGAAGCAGAAGGAGGAGGCCGTCGAGTTGGGGCGAAGGTTGCTTGAAAGAAATGCCCGCGCCTGCAAATTAAAGCTCAAGAACTATCAGGACAAGCTGGAATCGATGCTTTCCGATTTTAATGTTTCCCGAATGGAGGATTTGTTCGCACGTCTCGGATTTGGAAAACTCTCCCCTCGCCAGGTCTTGGGGGCACTGGAGCCCGGGACAATCGTGCCGCAAGAGGGCGAAGAGAGTGGAGCATCAAGAGTGACCCAGATGGTCAACAAGGTTTTCCGACGCCCCGACACCGCCATTCAGGTCAACGGCTACGATGACCTTCTGGTCTATCGAGCCCAGTGTTGTAATCCGGTCCGAGGTGAAGAGATCATCGGTTACATCACCACCGGTCGAGGTATCTCGGTCCATTCGGTTGACTGTCCCAGCGTTGAAAAGTTGCTTTTAAACCCGGAGTGGAAGGTTGAAGTGAAGTGGGAAAAGGATGGGAGAAAACTCATCTACCCCGTTCGTCTGCTCCTCTCTACCGAAGACCGTACCGGGCTTTTGGCGGATGTCACGTCGGCCGTGTCCCATGTCGATACCAACATCTTGAACGTGAACGCACAGAGTACCGACAGTCGCTACGGAGTGATTGACATGACCGTGGAGATCAGCGATATAGAGCATCTTGAAGAAATCATGAATGACCTCAAAGCGATCGAGGGAGTGCGTGAAGTAGAACGGGCAAAAGGTGGGGCCAAAGAAAGAAGAAGATGATACTTTTTCTATGCGATGGACGGTTTCTGGACTTTTCCAGACTTCAGACACTGAGTACAAACGCGGATGCGGCGGATAGTTCCATTGACCACCGCTCGCACACGCTGCAAATTCGGATTCCAGCGGCGGTTGGTCAAATTATGAGCATGTGAGACGTTGTGGCCAAAGCGGGGTCCCTTTCCACAAATCTCACAAACCTTTGACATCGTTCCTCCCAGTAACTTCTTCTAGAGAAAGTAATTAGAACATTCTTCCTGTTCTGGTGTCAATCGGGGCCGTCTGGAAGCACCCTCAGGCTTGGCCCGTGGGCTAAAGCCCACGGCTCTGTTTGAGCCTCGTCAGCTCTGTCAGAGCCGCAGGCTTTAGCCTGTGGGCCGTCTTCTTTTCGTAGATTTTCCAGTTGGGGCGTTATAGTGATCGAGATAGATTGAGAGAATCATGGTCGGGGGTATGGTTTAAAATGAGGGAAAAGCAGCCTAAACAAAGAGAGATGATTGAAGAGAGGAAACAAGTGATGGACAAGGATCAGAAGAAGCGGGCCATCGAGATGGCCTTGACCCAGATTGAACGACAATTCGGGAAGGGATCGATCATGAAGTTGGGCGACCATGCGGTCTTGAAGGTCCCGGTGATTTCCACAGGCTCCCTCTCGATCGATGCGGCCCTGGGGATTGGTGGTTTCCCACGTGGACGGGTGATAGAGGTCTACGGCCCGGAATCAAGTGGAAAGACCACCATTGCGCTGCATGCCATTGCCGAGGCTCAAAAGCAGGGTGGAACGGCTGCCTTCATCGATGCCGAGCACGCGATGGATGCCAAATATGCCGGCAATCTGGGGGTCAATATTGACGAGCTGCTGGTCTCCCAGCCGGACAGTGGAGAGCAGGCCTTAGAGATTGTTGAAATGTTGGTGCGTAGTGGGGCCATTGACATTCTCGTCATTGATTCAGTGGCGGCTCTGGTCCCTCGTGCCGAATTGGAAGGAGAAATGGGGGACCCCCATATGGGACTGCAGGCCCGGCTCATGTCCCAGGCCTTGCGAAAGCTGGCCGGTTGCGTTTCCAAGTCACAAACTTGTTTGATCTTTATCAATCAGATTCGAGAAAAGATCGGAGTCATGTTTGGAAACCCGGAAACCACCACGGGTGGGCGAGCCCTGAAATTCTACGCCTCAATTCGTTTGGAAGTCCGACGTGTCGCTTCCATTAAGGAAGGGGATCAAAACGTCGGCAATCGGACAAAAGCCAAGATCGTCAAGAATAAATTGGCACCGCCTTTTCGAGAAGCCTACTTCGACATCAACTTTGGATGGGGGATTTCTCGGGAAGGGGAGTTGCTGGATTTGGCCGTGGAGCACGAAATTGTGGAGAAAAGCGGGTCATGGTTTTCCTACGGGCAGGAACGATTGGGGCAGGGACGTGAAAATTCCAAGCAGTTCCTCCGCGAGAACGCCGAGATCACTGGCGCAATCGAGCAAAAGCTCAAGGTGGCTCTGGGAACTGCCCAGCCGTTGAAGCAGGTTGAAGCAACAGCAAGCTAGAGCTGGAAGAGATTCCAAATCCGAAATTACAAATTTCAAACAAATTTCAAATTCTAAATCCAAAACAAATTCTGAAACATCTTAACTGACTGTTTTAACACGGTTTAACCTGAGTTATCTGATGTTTCGTGTGGGCAGTCAGGGTTTTTGAAATGGGTTTAGAATTTGAAATTTAGGATTTGTTTGAAATTTAGGATTTGGAATTTAGGATTTCTCCTAGTTTTACATTCCCACTTCTGCTCTCGCATTCTGAATCACTGTGGTCAGACCGCTGGTATTGCCATGAGTGGATCGATAGAGCTGGTTGAGTTGATCCCTAGAGTCCTTTACGCTGGGACCATTCAATACGAAAGCTTTGGCAAAAGATAAGATCGCCCGATCCGTGCGTCCCGCTCCCCAGTAGATGAACCCCAGGCGATAGTGAGCGAAATCGTTTTGGACGTCGTGTTTTGCCGCCGCCTCGAAATTTTCGCGGGCGGCATTCATGTTCTTAGCCACGTAAGCCTGCTCGCCCAGTGCCCGGTAGGAAAAACCACGAATTTGATTCAATTGTGCTGTCCACGCTTCATCAGTTTGACCCTCAGGCTTCTTGACCTTGTCAGCGGCCTCGAGCGTCTTCTTGGCGTACTCCACAGCCCTGGCCAGGTCGTTAGCACCCCAGTAGGAGTTGGACACTGCCACCAGCATCTCTAAGTTGTTGGGAGCGTGCTGGATGGTGCGCTGTGCCCACTTTCGGAAATTCACCTGGTCGTTCAGGGACTGGTAAGCCTGGGCCACCAGATAAGCCGTGTTGGCACTGGGTGACTCGGTGTACAGCTTACTTCCAAAGTCCACCAGCTTTCGAGTGTTGCCGAGATTTTGGTAGGCTTGAGTGGCTGCCTGAATAGCTGTCGCGTCATCGGGTCGGTGCCGCAAGAAGTTCTCCGCTGTGGTGGCCATCTGCTGCCACTGGCCCCGCTGTCGGGAAGCCTGATAGAACTGAGCATATAAATAGGAAATGTTTGGATCCAGCGCTGATTGGCTGTATGTCTGGACGAACTCCAGAAGCAAGGCCTTTTTCTTGGTGGCATCTGCCTCCGCCTCGGCTTTCTCGTAAAGGTCGTACTCCTGATTATAGGTGTCACTGTCCTGGAAGCCCAGCAGGCGTGGAATACAACCGATGCAAACGATGAATACTAGAGCCTTGGACACTATTGGTCTCATTACTCCCTCCTCTAAGAGATGATTTGCCACTAAGATAGCACACAATCGTAGCTTGTGACACGCAAAACCTTTAACATTTTCTT
>JAPUKI010000237.1 GCA_027295745.1 Acidobacteriota bacterium | reverse complement strand
TTAAATCCGGAAAAGCCCGGCTGATGGGTTTCGGTCACCGTGTCTATAAGAACTACGATCCCCGAGCGCAAATCATCAAGGAGATGGCTGACCGGGTCTTCGAAGTAACGGGCCGCAATCCCCTGCTCGATCTGGCCCTTGAACTGGAGGGTGTCGCGCTGAAGGATGACTACTTTGTGAAGCGAAAGCTGTATCCGAATGTGGATTTCTATTCGGGCCTGATCTACCAGTCCATGGGGATTCCGGTGGACATGTTTTCGGTGCTGTTTGCCATCGGCCGAACGGTGGGATGGTTGGCCCAGTGGGAGGAGATGCTTTTAGACTCCGAGCAGAAGATCGCCCGTCCCCGCCAGATTTACACAGGCCAGCAGTTCCGGCACCTGGACTAGCCCGGGAGATTTATTGTGAAAGCAGGCCATCGATGACAGGCTCAAAGGAATTGAAGGGCAGGGCTCCTCTAAGGGTCCGAACCACCTTCACTTTGTCAGGATCATCGGGGTCGGTGAATCCTAGTCCGAAAGAGGGCGTGGCACTTATTCCAATCCTGGCTCCGACTGCCATATCTTGACGGATGGCAACCGCATATTGTCCGCTCTCCAGGCATGTATCGAACTTCGACCCATCCAATCCAAGTGCTTCCGCATGGGACTTGAGGTGTAGGGTAGTCAGCGCATTCTGATTGGCAAACAGGCGGTCATGCATTTCCCAGAATTTGCCTTCTTGGCCGGCGCAGCTGGCTGCCTCAGCCGCTTGAAATGCATAGGGATGGATGGATTCCAAAGGAAAGTCAAAGTAGACATACTTGACTTTTCCAGTGTCGACATAATCTTTCACGATTTGAGGCAACGTCTCACGGACGTGTCTTCCGCAAAACGGTCACTGGTAATCGGTGAACTCGATCAGTGTCAGCTTCGCATTCCGGTTGCCCTGATAGGGGCTCCCCTCAATATCCAGATCAATGTTCAGGGCAGCAGGAGTGGGAGCGGGAGCCGGAGACTGTCTTGTGCTGAGAAGGCTCTTGATTTCCTGAAGGTCCTTTTGAATGGCCTCCTGGCCTCTCTTGAGTGCCTCGATCTCGCTTCTCAGGTCGAGCCCCTCTTCACCAGACGTGTCTTGTGCCAAGCCGGGTGGCGCACCCAAAAGGGTGAATAGACTCCATCCAAAGATGACGGTCAACCACTTTATTTTCATGACTTCTCCTTTTGTTGCAGTTCCCTTATCTTTACTATCTCTTAGCTGCCCTGGGCAGGTCAACCGTTATCCTCATCCTCCTGCCTTGTACGCGAATAAAGTTGTAAGAAGTCGGGCTGTCGCGACACTCACTTCAAGAGAAAGGAAAAGACCAAATGAAAAGAATGTCACGCATGGCTTCTGTTCTGATGATCCTGATTCTGATGTTCCCGACCAGTGTTTCTGCCGGTCGAAAACACAAGGACGTGGAGAAGATCGGGAATCGCAAGATCAATGGAAGGATCGCCGGTATCTTTCCCAATTTCGTCTCTCAGGAAAAAGAGATTCGGCTGGGTGCCCAGTTTGCACAGATGTTTGAGGAGACAGCGCGATTGGTGGAAGACCCGCTGGTGACGGAGTATGTCAACCGACTGGGACAGGACATTGTCAAACACTCGGATGCCAAGGTGCCCTTTGTGATCAAGGTGGTGGACACCGATGAGGTGAATGCCTTTGCTTTGCCGGGTGGTTTTCTCTATGTCAACAAGGGTCTGATTCTGGAAGCTGACAATGAATCTGAGTTGGCGGGAGTCCTGGCTCATGAAATTGCTCACGTGACTGCCCGGCATGCCACTGAGAGGATGACAAAAGGTCAGCTGCTGCAGTTCGCCGCCATTCCTGCTCTTTTCGTGGGAGGAGGCTTGGCTGGATATGGAATTCAGAATGGTTTGGGTCTGGGCTTGAATCTGGCTGTCCTGGGCATTACCCGAAAATCTGAGGCAGAAGCTGATCAATTGGGGACACAGTACCTCTGGAACACGGAGTACGATCCTCAAGGGTTCATTACTTTCTTTGAAAAGCTTGAGGCCAAGCAAAAGGACAAGCCCGGTAAGTTTGCAGGCTTCTTTAGAACTCATCCTACCCCCGAGAGCCGTATCGAAAAGGTCCAGGAGGAGATTTCTTACTTGCCTCGAAAGGATGAATACGTGGTCAACAGTTCGGAGTTTGAACGGGTCAAGGCCCGCTTGATCGAGATCGACAGGCTGGGAATAAGACCTGGTGATTCTCAGGGGCAGGCAGAGGCCAAGCGGCCAACTTTGAAGAGAAAAACCAACACAGATGGGACGGATAGGGAAAAGCCTGCTTTGAAAAAAGACCGCCCCACCTTGAAGAGGGCAGAGGGATCGACAAGCTGACGGAGACGGAAAAAAGGGTAATGATCCCCTCTAGCCTAGTGGCCTTCGGAAAGTGGCTTTGAGTAATCGTCGAAAACGAATGTGAAGAGCTCCGGTTCCCCACCAGCACCCGTTTCAGGAAGCCTCAGCATGAGCGTCAAGGTCACGGGAAACTCCACCTCTCGATCCAGTTCGGCTTCCATTGTACCTTGAGCTGCTCCAGCTCCCAGGGGAGTTCCGGGAGGATCAGGAAATTCACCCCAGTGAATTGTCCCTTCGGCCTCACCAATCTTTTCGGGAGCCAGGAGCTCGGTAAACTCATCGAACAGATAGACCCGGAACAACCCCTCTGGGGTCAGGGTTCCCTCCAGATGATGCTTTTCATCCAGTGCCATGAAGAAGATCCCGCCATATTTGGGGTCGTGATTTTCGTGCTCCTCCATTTGCTCCATGCTTGATTCCATTTCAGGGGAATGCTCATCCATCTCTGCCTGGCCAGTCTCAGCCTCGGGAGATCCACTCCCCTGGCAGCACACCAGAAGCAGGGCCAGGGAGAACATCACTAAAGAGAGAATGCGTGTGTAAGTCATAATCGTATGCCTTCTGTTTCAGTTGTCTTCTGCAAGCCACATCAGCGTAAAGGAGATTGCGAAGAGAGTCACTCTCGCCGCCAAACTTCTTGAGTGTACTTTGACTTTCTCCCGGAGTCGAGGCCAGTGGATTGAAAAATCAAGAATGCGATAAAGTGTCATGAATAAATATAAAGAGAATGGTGGCCGATGACAGATCATATGAAGCCCCTGGGCAAGAGTCGGGAGAGCACAACGACACTGACAGATCTTCCCGCATTTGGAATATGCGGCTGGAGTGGTTCCGGGAAAACGAGCCTGATTGAGCGTGTGGTTCCACATTTACGCAAAAAGGGGCTCCAGGTGGCGGTGCTCAAGCAGACTGACCATGAAATCGACGTGGACCATCCTGGAAAGGACAGTGACCGACTCTTTCGTGCGGGGGCGGATGTCTTTCTCAAAGGGTCGGAGGAAGGATTAGTGAGGTCACGAGAAACTGCCCACGTCAGCTTGTCTGCCACTCTCAGTTCACTCCCTCTGAAGTACGATCTGGTGCTGGTGGAAGGCCATAAAAAGTCACCTCTCCCCAAGGTGTGGCTGCTGGATCCGACTGAAAACCGAGCTCCCGCTGAGATCGAGGAGATCGTTGCTACCCTGCCCCGCGACTCGGACCGGGTTGGGTCCTTCTTGTCGATTTTGGACAATTGGCTCTCCAAGCAATGGCTGAAGACACCTGTTTTTGGATGTCTCCTGATTGGCGGTCAAAGCAAGCGCATGGGTCATCCCAAGCACATGATTCGAAAAGATGGAAAGACTTGGATTGAACGAAGTGTGGGATTGCTTCATGAGCTAACCTCCACGGTGATGATTGCCGGGACGGGAGGCTTGCCGGAAGGCCTGGGACACTGCCTCCGTCTGGCGGATGTGCCTGATGTCAGGGGACCCATGGCTGGGGTTCTGGCAGCTTTGCGGTGGGCCCCATGTGCTTCCTGGCTGGTGGCTGCATGCGACTTGCCTTTGTTGTCCCGGCCTTCTTTGGAGTGGCTTCTGTCCACCCGTGCACCCGGAGTCTGGGCTACGCTTCCCCAGTTGAGAGGGCAAGACGGTCGGATTGAACCTCTCTTGGCTCACTACGATTTCCGATCCCGCTCTTTAGTGGAATCTCTGGCCACCCAAGGTGATTTTTCACTTTCTCGTTTGGGCACCCATCCCAAGGTTATCGTGCCCTCGCCTCCTTCTTCTCTTGTCCCAGCCTGGCAGGACGTCAACACTCCGTCGGAAGTGAAACAGGTTGGGTGAGTTAGTGCTTTCCTTCATCAATACGGTAACGTTTGATGATGGGTCTTGCGAGGCGAGGTCAAGGAGCGAGGAGGAAGCCATGCCATAACATCGGCGACGACGAGGGACACAGAGATCGCCCGCAATCCCCATCAGCCCAAAGGGTGGCGGCGGGACGGCATCGATTTCCTTGTTGCTTCTCCTCGGCGATACACACTGGCATCGCGTCGTCGTCGCTTCGCGAACTCAAGGCCGTCGCGGTCCCAACAAACGTTACCGTATTTATGAAAGGGACTACTTATGTTCGGCAGGTTGGGCCTGAAAGCAACCAGTCAGTGGATGCTTAATCAGCTCCTTCAAAAGCAGCACCGATCTTGCGCGACTCAACAGGCAGGGACTGCAACTTCGGCCTCTTGCTCCTCAAGGACTGCTTGAAAAAGAGGGAGGAACCGGGTGTGATAAATCTTATCCCAAAGATGATTTTCCCTGGTCCTGCGAAAAAAGCTGTGGGATTTCCCGCCAGAAACAAAACTCAAAATCGTGGTAGCTATCTTTGATGGGCTATCCTCCAGGTCAAAATAGCAAACATCCTCCTTGGCCAACTCCGTAA
This sequence comes from Acidobacteriota bacterium, assembly GCA_027295745.1. GTDB lineage: Bacteria > Acidobacteriota > UBA6911 > RPQK01 > JADFOI01 > JADFOI01. The sequence continues at coordinate 9,912 of JAPUKI010000237.1, read as the reverse complement.
ATGGGGGAATTCTTGAGCACACAATCGGCAGCCTTGTCAGCGCGGCTTCCAATAGGGGCAGACCGAAACCCTCTTCATGACTGGGTAGGAATAAGATATCTGAGATGAGATAGAAGTCACGAGTGGTGAGTCGATCTGCAGAAATACGCTCGCCATTCTGAAATTGATATTCGCCCATGATCAGCACGTCTCTTTCGATGTCCAACTGACGAGCCAGCCTCAGTAACTTCCTGTAATATTCCACCGTTGCTGGTTCATGTGGATCATGAGCTGCGGTTACCAGCAAGCGCGCATGCACATCCCGATCGCGCAAGGCACGCGTCACTCGAATTGACAGCTCCACATTCTTGCGGGGATGGAGGCGACAGGGCTGAAAGATGAGAAGATTCGCTTCAAAAAGGTCTTCCTCCTGAATGAGCCGCACGGTTGTAGGGTCTAAATTGAGGAACGAGGCTGGGTCGATACCGTTGTTCACAACATGAATACGATCGGCGTTCTCATGCAGTCTCAAAAACTGTTTCCGGCGACTCTCAGAGATTGTCACGTGGTGGATCTTAGGATGGATCCTTCTGAGTATATTCCATGGCGCATGGTCCAAGTAAGAGGGATAACTCGCGGAGAAGTAAGGCGAATCGTGCTCCCAGTTGATGATGCGCACCATCTCGTCATCAGCTAACTTCCAAAGGGCGTAGGTCAAGGGCAGATTGTAGGGCATGCTGAGGACATTGTGGGCGATGATAATGTCAAATCGCCTAAACTGCTCCCTCAGATACTGATAAATCTCGCTGGCCAGTGTTTGTATGCCTTGAGAAGAGTTCTCTTGTGCCAGTAGTCGATGGGCCTCTAGGATGCGCTTGTTTCTCGATCCCAGTAAGGGATTGATCTCAATCGGATAATTTCTGTTGTGCTGCCCACCAGCGCCCGCTAGAACCTTGACCCGATGAGAATAGCGATCCAGCAGAGAAGATTGCTGATCCAGGACTTCTTCCACACCTCCAACCACAGGAAGACAGGAGTAGTGTATCAAGCCAATAGCCAGATTCCTCACTTTTCTTTCACCTGAAACCTTTCGATCAAACCGTCGCACACCGATCCCGAACCCACCCCACCCGCCAGTTCAATGGGCAAGTCACGTGCCAGTGGTCAAAAGAGTACGGGAAGAGCCGGGTTCACCTGTGTTTGCCTGTGGGCGGGGGTGATTGTCTTGATCCGCGCGTGTGGCTTCAAACCCACCAACAGTATAACATGCGTAAAGGCACCCACCAAGGAGCGAAATACCCCTGTAGAGCAGCTTCAAGAGAGATTGAGAGATCTGATCGACCTGACGATTACACTCAAGCAGCGCCTGCACAGCTGAGGCACTAATTACATGTCTGCTGAAAGAGTTGGTAGAGTAAATGGAGCAGATCCCGTTCCAGCACTTCATAAGAGTAGTGCCTGAGTGCCAGCTCATAATTTTCCTGAACCATCTGTTCTCGCCGCTCAGCGTTTTCCAAAATTTTACGGATACTGCGAATCGCCGTCAGGGTTGCGAAGCCGTCAATGGTAATGACTTTAAAACCCTTGGGCTCGATGTCGGCGATATAAATCGAGTAGCGGTTAACGAGAATGGGCTTCCGATAATAAATGGTCTCAAGGAAAGCATTGCCAAAGCCCTCGTAGCCGGAGGGATAGGTCACCAGATCTGCACACTGGTAAACGTCTCCGATGGAATAAATCTTTTCTCCGTTGGGGCCCTTGCCTCTGTGTGCTCCCACCAGATGCTCGATCGCACGAATCTGGACCCCCCAGTGCTCGGCATACTCCAAAATGCGTTGGTAGTAGTGGTCGCCCTCATCCCGGCTGGCATGAGAGATGACCAAAACAGGATTTTCTAGATCCATTAAAGAGACAATTTCAATCGAACGCTCGATCAGCTTTCGCGGAACGACTCGGGTGGGTTGTAAGATAAAAGGGTCATTTTCGCCGAGTCCGATCTGCTCTCGCAGCTCCGAGACATAGTCATCGGCAGGTGCTGCCAGCGAAGCGTAATCGTAGACATTGGGAATCAACGTATTGGAGATTCCCTGACGGTGACTCAGCTGTGCGCTGGCAACGGAGTTGATCACAACATGACACATGTTGTGAAGATCAGGAGGAAAAGCACAGGTGAGATAATCTCCCGCACTGCTGACCAGAAAACGTTCCCGCTCCCAATAGAAATCGTGGTGATGAGCAATCGTGGGAAAGCAAGTTTCAGCAATGAACTGGGTCAGCGCCAGCCCTAAGGGAATGTTCATGGGAATGGCCAGGGCGTTTTCGACAATAATCACGTCAATGTCGAACTGCTTCACAAAGAGATAGATCTTTTCTTTGAGATGATTCTTGATTTCTTCAACAGACTGGGTCACCTCGGGACGGCGATGGTGCCGACCGAAACAGCCTGCACCGATAGCCTCAATACTGGGATGACCGAAATAGGCTTCGTCAACGAGAAGGCTTTTCTCAGCAGGTCGATCGCAGAGCCCTGCGAAATAAAAACATTCATAGCCATTGCGCTCTAACACTTCGGCCCACTTTTCGATCTCCAGAGAGACGCCATCGGTGCCGGCTATGCGTGTGGAAATGAACCCCACCCTCTTGAACTGCTGTTCCCGAGAAGGACCACTCACTGAAACACCCCCTCAATTAGCTGACAAACTCTCTCTTCTCACTTTCCGACATAAACTATCCGGTTATCAATCGACGGTCAACAGCTAGCCCGGATTAAGCATAGGTTCTCGTCATGAGCCACTTGTGGCGAGCCACTCATAGCAATCCACACTGGCGGGGCGGATGGTTTCGTCGCTGCAGTAGAGAACTTATGAAAAATACCGGCTAGACGATCTGCCTGCCCAGAGTCGATGCAGGAGTAGTTCTTCTGCAGCAACCACCTTCCCCAAAATTTCGGGTTGGACCCTCCAAGGGGATCAAACAGGGAGAGTAAAAAAGCTGATTCGCGGCAACTACTGGTGGTGCTGGTAGAATAGCCCAGTGCATCCGGGGCTAGCCCGGATTATGCATAGTCCGGGCTAGTATTGCCAAAAACTGCGGAACGTGACCATGCACTCCCCTTCCCATTTCCTCATGACCGCCGCCTTGCGCAAGGCCCTGCCCAAGATACCGATGGTTCGGAGTGCTGTCCTCATCGGTTCCATCGCTCCGGACATGGCTTTTTACGTGCTGTCAGTGGGTTCCTTCTGGTATTTCCAGAATGTGATGGGGTGGCCCCGTAATGAGACTGCAAGGTATATATTCGGCACCCTGTACTTCGAAGATCCTGGGTGGATCGCTTGCGTGAATGTTCTGCATTCTCCCCTGAGCCTCTTTTGTGGGCTGTTTGTCATTCGCTTGCTGAAGGCCCGTTGGAGTCCTTTTTCCAATTGGATACAGTGGTTCCTGATGGCCTGTCTTCTGCACTCGTTCGTTGACATCGCCACTCATTACGACGACGGTCCCGTTCTCTTTTGGCCATTGAACTGGACCCTTCGCTTTTATAGCCCCATCAGCTATTGGGATCGTGCTCACTTCGGCAGAGAATTTCGCACCTTCGAATTCATCTTTGACCTTTCATTAGTGGGTTACCTCATTTTCTCCTGGTTCCGCCGATCCCAACCACCCCAGTTAGGGTGAAATCTCCCAGCAAGTGGGGTAGAAATGTGGTAGGAACCTCCTGACTGTAAGAGGCACCTCAGGTGCCGAATCCCCAGACAACTCCAGGTCACTGCCTGCTGAGGTATGTGATTACCACGAGAGACATCCGGAGCCCCAACGGGGCGACAGGAAATAGCCAGGGGCGTAAGCCCCTGGAATCTGGAACATCCGGATAAGAGCCCTGTCAGGGCGGCACAGAGAGAAAAGATTTTGGAGTGCCGCCCTGACAGGGCTCATAGAGACAACTCCTGAAATTCCAGGGGCTTACGCACCTGGAATTTTCCTGTCGTCCCTTCGGGGCTCAAGAGCACCGTGCCTTCCGTAGAGGACGTAAATCGCGTGAAGACGGCCACCACCGGTGGTGGCTGTCTTCACAAAACCAGGGAGAGGAGCCCATGAAAGTGTAAAGGATGTCCTGGCACAAGTTGTAAACCATGTGCTGGCACTTCACACCTCAGATGCCGACTGGAAAAATGGGGGACATCTCCACTGCAACGTCAGAAGCTAAAGAGCACATCTTCTTCGCCGCGTTCGGCGATCATCTCCTGGATGTACTCCACCAGTCGGTCCTTGCGTTTGATCAGAGACTCCAGTTCAGAAGGACCCAGGTACTTTTGGAGATGGGTTCTCATGACAGCTGACTCCAGCTTTTGCAATCCTTCCCACAACCGGTGTTCCGAGTAGAGAATACCGGACGGGTAGGGTAACTCCTCATCGGTTCGAAACGATCGAGTATGATCGATCATCCAGAGTTTGCCCTTTTGGTCATAGAGATAATTTCCCCGATTGCGATCGTCGTTGAAGATCAAATTGTCGAAGACCAACATCACCTGCCAGTGCAGTCTCAGGGTCTCTTCATCCAGAAGAGGGTAGCCCTGGTCTCTTCGGTCCGTCTCGGTCACACCTCCCTCAATCCAGAGCTGCAGCGATCCCTTCTGACCCTGGATCTCTCTTTCCACGGTGGGAGGGATATTGTCCAGTCCCAGCAATCGGCTCAATTCATAGGCTGCACACTCGAAAATGTAGTCGTCGCGAAACGCCACCTGGGTTCCCGTTGGTAAGGTCCTGGACTCGTTGATGCGCACATTCCGAAATACGGCATTGACACGCAAACCATCCTTCTCCAATAACACCTTGCGGGCTCCAGTCACACCGTCCCCGATCTCTTTGGAAGAGACGACTTGAGCTGTGTTCAGGAAGTGGACAATCTCCTCGTACCTCTCCAGGGGAAGTGGCTGCCCCTCGGCGTCGGTCAGGAACCCACTCGATCGGTCTGCCCCGGGACTGTCCGGTGTCTCCTGAATCGGCGCAAGTCCGGCCCCGTAGGAAGACAGCCAAAATAGGAACACCGTTGCCAAGGACAATATTCTCATACGTGTGACCACCGATCGCTGACCCTCTAAACGCCTGACCACGTTATTAAGCTAATACGTAGCCACAAACTTGTCCACGGCTTGTTCCGCTTCGTCCCCACATATCCGGACTGAATGAAAGGACACCAGGCGGCCTCCAGGGTTATTTGACACGTTTGTGCGTCAATTGACCTGATTGGTGGCAGTTTCAACTGTCCCGATCGGCCACTGACACATCCTGTACTGAAGCCTCATACTTGGCCTGGCTCAAGACCTCCAGGATCTGTCGCACGTGGCTCATCCCCAGCGTTTGAATGACAAACTCCACTTCTGCTGTTCGTAAAGAGAGATTAGTGAATGCTCGCTGATGGCGCACCTCAATGATGTTGGAGTTGGCCTCACCCAGGATTCGGGTCACTTCCGCGAGCGAACCCGGAAGATCAGGTATCCCAACACGGAGTCTCACTAGCCGGCCTGACCGGACCAGCCCGCGCTGGATGATCGACGAGAGCACGAGAAGATCGATGTTGCCGCCGGTGAGAATCAAGCCCACCTTCCGGCCCTTGAAGCGAGCCCGGTGTTCCAGCAGCGCTGCCAGGCCGACTGCTCCTGCTCCCTCCACGACCGTTTTCTCCACCTCAACAAGAAGAAGCACAGCCGACTCGATCTTGCCTTCGTCGACCAGCAGAATCTCATCCACAAACTCCCGGACCAAGGGCAGGGTGTAGCGTCCCGGCTCGGTCACCGCAATGCCGTCGGCCATGGTAGTCGTCCCGCACTCGATTTTGGTGCCTTCCAGTGCCTGCAGCATCGAAGCAAAGCGTTCAGCTTGCACGCCGATCACCTCGATCTCTGGACGAATTCCCTTGGCAGCGACGGCGGTCCCTGCTATGAGACCACCTCCGCCAACCGGAACCAGGAGTACCTCCAGATCGGTGAAGGCCTCCAGCATTTCCAGAGCAATGGTTCCCTGACCGGCAATGATCTGCTCATCATCGTAAGGATGAATGAGGTGCAGGCCCCTCTCCCCGACAAGCGCCTCGGTGAATTGTCGGGCCTCATCCAATCCCTTGCCACGGAGGATCACCTCTGCTCCCAAGGCTCGGGTGCTCTCGACCTTGATATTGGGCGTGTGACGTGGCATCACGATAGTCGTGGGGATGCCGAGCCCCTGAGCATGGTAAGCCACCGCTTGCGCATGGTTGCCCGCCGACATCGCTATGATTCCGGCCTTCTGTTCCTCCCTCGTGAGTGTCAGAAGCTTCACCAGAGCGCCTCGGTCCTTGAAAGAAGCCGTGAATTGGTGGTTCTCGAATTTGAGTCGTACATCAGCTCCAGTGATCTCAGAAAGCGTCTTGGATTGTGTGCAGGAGGTCTCGACAATGCTGCCCTTGATGGCATCTGCAGCCTCTTGGATGTTCTGTAGGCTAACCGTCATGATTCACCTCTCCTATGGGTGATGCTTCAGGTGCCAGCACCTTCCCCGCAACCTGTCGCCCCTCCTCAATTCTACTACCTCGTAGAATCACGGCATCTTTCAAACTGACATGGGCTCCAATGTGACAGTCTGACTCGATGTAGACAGCGGGGCCGATAGTGCAGTTGGAACCGATGACTGTACCCGCTTCGATGCCAACAGGAGGCACAAACTTCGTACCTGATCCCTTGTGAGCAGGCGCGACACATGCTGGATCGCTGTCGCGGCTCATATAGTATCGGTTGAGGGTCAGGAGATCATCTGCATGGGTGAGTTGCAGGCGGGAAGGAGTGAAGACTCCCGTCACCTTGCCGTTTCGCTCAATGAGAACCTGAATCGCGTCCTGCAGCTGGTACTCGCCGCTGGGGGAGAGAGGTACGTCGCTGAGGCAATCCAACAGTCGGGAAGAAAAGACGTAAAGGGGCAGGCTGGCGATGTTGGAAAGGCCCTTGCCAGGAGCGGGCTTTTCTACGATGCCACGTACCTGACCCTGATGGAACTCGACCGTGCTGCTGGTTCCTGCTGAGGCCGGGTCGATTTCCATCAGGCTGAGGGTTGCGTTGGCGGAGTGACTTTCATGCTGTGCCAGCAAGTCAGCCACGTGGCCGGCCCGGGTCAGGTTGTCGCAGGAGGACAACAGGAAGCTCCCCCGCAGGGAGGGTGCAGCCAGGCTCAGTGCCTGGGCCATGCCCAGCGGTTCAGGCTGAACCACCCATTCAAGCGAGATGCCCGGTCGGGAGTGCTCCAGGAAGTAGCGCCGAATCTCGCTGTCTTGCGGGCTCGTGACTATGATGAACTCACCCAGATCACTGTGGGCCAAGCTGTCCAGCACGCGGTCCAGCATGGGCTTGCCCCAGACAGGCATCATGGCCTTGCTTCGTGTGAGCGTGAGTGGGTGGAGGCGTTTTCCCCTGCCGGCCGCTAAGATGACTGCTTGCATGGAACAGATCTCACCCTATTCGTTTTTCCCCATCTTTGCAAAGGAGCTTTCTATGCTACATTGAGAAGGTCGATATCCAGAGAGGGCGCATGCCTCGGTAGGGACCCATGATCAAGGTCAGCGACACGCTCTTCATTCCAGAGGAAGAACTCCAGTTCAAGGCTTCCCGCAGCAGTGGGCCGGGAGGTCAGAATGTCAACAAGCTGAACACTCGGATGACACTGTTGTTTGACCTGGAAAACTCTCCCAGTCTGTCTCAGGCAGACAAGGAGCTGATCAAGAGACGCCTTTCCACTCGTATCAACAGTAAAGGAGTTCTTCGCGTCGTCTGCCAGCAACATCGAACCCAGGCAGCCAACAGGCGGACGGCGGTGGAACGCTTCGTGGAGTTGTTGGTTCATGCCCTGAGGAGGAGTCCGCCCCGGAGGAAATCCCGAATCTCAGTGGCGGCGAAGCGGCGGCGCCTTGAGGACAAGGCACGGCGCAGCCGACTAAAGCAGTTCCGCTCGAAATCTCAGTTGTGGGATGAATAATCTTCTTTGGTTATAATGCGAGTATTGTACGAGTGAAAACAAGTGCTAGGGAGAGGGTGAACGGACCCTCCCGGGGAGAAAGGAGAGGCTTATGCGTTTAGGATTTGCTTTACCACAGATCGGTCCTCATACAGGATCGGAGGCCCTGATTACGGTCGCAAAAGGCGCGGAAGAATTAGGATTCGACACTTTGTGGGTGTTGGACCGATTGCTCTGGCCGGTCGATCCCCAGGCACCCTATCCTGTCGGAGACGGCAGCCTGCCAGAGCTCTACAAGATCGTGCTGGACCCACTGGAGACACTGACATTTGTGGGCGCTCACACAAGCCGCATTGACCTCGGCACCAGCGTCCTCAACATCCCCTTTTACAACCCCGTCATGTTAGCGCGACGGTTGAGCACGATTGACGTTCTTTCAGGAGGAAGGTTGCGTCTTGGCTTGGGGAACGGGTGGTCACCCGATGAATTCGATGCCGCCGGTTCAGCGATGAAAGATCGCGGCAAACGCGCAGATGAATTCCTTGAGGTGCTCAAAGCGATCTGGACGACAGATCCGGTGGAGTTCAAGGGAGAGTACTACAGCATCTCAAAGTCTTTCATTGGCCCCAAGCCGGTTCAAAAACCACACCCGCCAATCTTTATGGCTGCCTATGTTCCGGCCGCTCTGCGACGTGTGTCGCGATACAGCGATGGGTGGATGCCGGTAGGAATTCCTTTAGGCGGTGTGGCTCAGATGTTTGAAGGCATAAAAGAAGTGGCACGGGAATCCGGCCGCGACCCCGAGACACTGGATCTGGTGGTTCGTGGCCTCCTTGAATTCTCAGAGACACCGATCAACGGCGAGCGCGCCGACTTCACAGGCACTCCAGAGCAAATCAAAGGGGACATCTCAGCGGCGCGTGAGATGGGTACGAGTGAGGTGATCCTGGACGTACAGTTCTCTCCCGGTGTGGACTCGGTGGAGCAGGTTGTGGCACGGATGGAGCAGGTCTGGGAGCTGGCCCAGGAGTCCTGAAGATTGGCAGACCATCTTGGCTAGAAGCTCCGCTCTGACCCAGAAGGAGAAGGATTTCATAAGCGCTGGGCGAGTGGCACATCTGGCAACCACTGATGCCAGGGGACGCCCATTGGTTGTGCCTATCTGCTATGCCTTTCATGGTATTGATCTCTACTCCTCAATTGACGAGAAACCCAAAAAGGTCTCCCCTCTCCTGCTGGAAAGAATAAGAAACATTCGTGAAAACCCCTATGTTTCCATTGTGGTCGATCGATACGAAGAAGATTGGTCACGGCTGGCCTATGTTTTGATTCGAGGGAGGGCAAGAATACTCACCTCAGGAACAAGACATAAAAAAGCCGTGGTTCTCCTACAGAGGAAATATCCTCAGTATCGAGAAATGGCCATAGACAAGCGCCCCATCATCCACATCACGCTTGACCGTGCAAAGAGCTGGGGCGTTCTATAAATCCTTCGTCAGGTCGGAGTACCCATGGTCGAGGAGACCGTCAGCCGTTTTAAGATTTTTGAAAAGATGGGGAGGAGAAAGTGAGTGGAATGAAGTGGTTCCTGGTGGCTCTAGTGGGCTGTGGTCTCTTGGTCTTTTATGTGTCCCGTTCCAGGCAGGAGTCATCTCAACAAGCACCAGAGCAGACCGATATCGGGCAAACCGCCGAGTCTCTGGGACAAGAGCTCACAGGCCAGGTCATCGAACACTCGGTCTTGCGTAAATGGAACCCCAATAACGATTTCAGAGGCCTTGGGCTGGAGATCATGGTGAGTGAGGACGCCACTGAAGATCAGCTTGTAGAACTCATCAAAACGCTGGCAGCTGCCAGTGACCATGTGAATATCAGGGTCTACAGTTCAGAAGCAGCCTATCGGGAAGAACAAAGCCAGAGCTATGGGGAGGCCTACCAAAGAGGATATCTCTTGTTCTA
>JAPUKI010000236.1 GCA_027295745.1 Acidobacteriota bacterium | reverse complement strand
CGGGCTCTGGGCATCGCATCCTGAATCTTCTTGAAGGGCCAATAAGGCAGGGAATGGTGACTCAAGGCTCCCACATGATCCACGACGCCGATATTTGCTCCCGAGAGTCCCATCGAGTTCATAGCCTCCACAATCGGTTCCGTTCCCGTCATCGGCTCAATATCATCCACCCACTCCTGCACCGAAGCGAACCAGTTGTAGGGCTGGAAATGATGCGGATTACTGGTAAAACACTTGGGATTTCCTTCCAGCGGAAAAATCGCCACTCCCTCTCTACATCCCATGTGAGTGAGGTATCTGAGGTTGGCCAGGCCCACACCCCAGGAACGGTTGCTTCCCCAAACAAACAGCGCGTCCAGATCGTCTTCCTGCATGGCCTTCCGAATCTGTCGCCAGCGATGGTCTCTCTCTTCCACAGGCACACGCGGTAGATTTACTTTAGGCATGAATTTACTCTCCTTCTGTAGTGTCTCTTAGCGTACTCTTCATACGAGCTGTGCCCCGATGTTGGCACCCCAACTTTTAGGGCGTCGGCCAGGGAAAAACAAAATCCGCAATGACATAGGCAACAAAGGTGGCCATCAAAACCCCTGTGAGCGCCAGAATCATCCCCTTCTTGAACATGGTCAGAATTCGGACGTAGCCACTGCCAAAAACGATCGCCGTGGCAGGGGTTGAGCAGGGGAGGATCACGGACATGGAAGCGGCCATGGCCACCGCCATCACGGCCGCTAAGGGATTCAAGGTGGAACCTGGGGCGGAGCCGATGGAAATGACAATAGGAGCCACGATGCTGATGGCCGCGTTATTGGAGATGAAACTAGTCATAAATACCATGAAAAGAACCACCACGAAGAGGGGAATAAAGGGAGAGGTTCCAGGACCGGCAACATTCCCCAGTGCAGATGAAAAGAAGCTGCCCAACCCGACCGTAGGATGGGCAAGAGCACTTCCAATTCCCAGAGCTCCCGCAATCAGCGCCAGCGTTCCCCACTCAATCCCTTCGGCCGCCTGATTCCAGGTAAGAGGGAATTTTTTCTCCTTCCAATGGATGGGAATCAGAAACATCGCTGCAGCAACAAGCAGTGCCACCACTGCAACATTCTGCCCCCCAAAGTGGGCCCGAATCCAGACGCTCACGGCATGAGTGTTGCCTAAAAGGACATTCACAATATCAGGAGTCAGCCAGAGAGTGATCGCGGTACCCATCCCCAAGCCGGCAATTTTCTCTCCCCGGGTCATGGGACCCTGTTCTTCACGGGCTTTTCGGACAATCTCGGGGTCGATATTGATCTTTCCGAACTCGTCCTTCAGAGTGAATCGGATCACGGCCAACATGACCAGAATTCCCAAGACTGCCATGGGAAGGCCGACCACCATCCAGCGAGCAAAGCCGATTTGAAAATCCAGAGAGTCACTGACCAGGCCTATTCCTATGAGATTGGGCGGAGAACCCGCCGGCGTAATCATGCCACCATACAGAGCCGCCCAGGCGATGGAAAGAATCAACATCTCGCCATAGCGACTTCCCGGTGAAATATTCAAGGCTTTGAGCAGACCCATTCCGATGGCCATAAAGATGACCGTCGAGACCGTATCAGAGGCGATCGAGCTCAGCATCGCCACCGCTAACAAAAACATGACCATCAGCCGCCAGGAATTACCTCCGATGAACTCAAAAGAGATCATCCGATAGGCAAACCTGCGGTTGAGCCCGCTGACGGTCATGGCGTGGGCGATCATAAAAGCGCCCAGCAAGAAGAGGATCACCCAGTGCCCCATGGAGGAAAAAGCCCGGGTAACAGAAAAGACACCGCACATAGCCAGCAGTGCAAGACCCAGAAGTCCCGACATCGGTATGGGAATCGCTTCTGTGATCCACCAGATCACCACCCAGACAAAAATCCCCAGAGTTCTCATCCCCAAAGAGGTGACATCCGGAAGGGGCGGCAACAGGAAGGCAATCACCAGGAAGGCAAGGGGCCCCAGTCCCACTCCAATGCTCCGCCTTGCCTCCTCAAACCTAATTTCAGCAGGCGTCAATTGCTGCTTAATGTCTTCTAGATCCTGCCAACCCATGTATTTCTCCTCAGTGCCCGAAGTGAAAGATTTCACTCCATGCAGCGCTTCGTTTTTGACAAAACCGCGCTGGGCGAAAGTCTGTGAATCTCATAATTTGGTCAGGTTGTCAATCTTGGAGCTATGGCCCATTGGCCCTCTCTAAGATACACTGCACGATAAAGCAGAATCCCAGAGTAGAGCTTAATGAAACGAGGCACTTTAACGAGGCACTTTAATGAAAACCAGCACTCAAATACGCATTCTTTGTCTTCTGGCCATCTTATTCCAGGCATCGTCCATGAGTTTTTCCCAGGCCGTACCTCAAGAGAAGGACTTCGTCCTGGAGGTGGTGGAACGAAATCGGGAAGCCATTGCCCTGCTTGGCGATAGCATCTTTTACTTCGCCGAACTGGGGATGCAGGAAATCGAGAGCAGCCAGCTCATGACAGAGATTCTGGAAGAAGAGGGTTTCACCATCGAGAGGGCACTTTCTGGCATGGCCCCCGCATTTATGGCGGTCTAT
>JAPUKI010000235.1 GCA_027295745.1 Acidobacteriota bacterium | reverse complement strand
GCAGCTCCGTTCTTCTACACCTTCCCTTGGATCTACGGCGTGATTGAGGGCGTGGAAGGCGGGATCGCGCGTTTCTTCGTCAACATCTTTCTGCCGATGATCGTCATCTTCGTACAAACGATTGTCGTGTATACGCCGTTGGCGGCCGTCGTCTGGTTTTCGGGCGAGCTTGAGCTCGTCGAGCCGCCGCAGTGAAGTCTTACGGCGTTCTGCGGCCTTTTCCCGTTGCCTTCATCCCCCTACAGGCGTAACATTTAGACGTACCCACCAGACAACCCGGGGACCGACAGCTATGGTCGGCCACATCATCTAAGGGAGGAACAGATAATGCCTATCATCCGTTTGATTTATGTGAAGGTGGAACCCGATCAATTGTCAGGTGCAGACACGGTCTGGACCGAAAAGTGTGCACCACTGATGATCCAGCAGCCAGGCTGTCTATCGGAGCAATTGCTAAAGTGCCTTGACTCCCCGGGGGAGTATATTTCCTACTCAGAATGGGAGAATCAGGAGAGCATTGACCAATACTTAGCCAGCGAAGACCATCAGGAGATCAAGAAGCACTCACGTGAATTAAAAAGAGTCGAAGATCCTGTGGTGAAAAGGTATGAAGTGGTGAGTTAGTTTCGCTTTACGTGGCTGAGATCACAGCTCTTCCCACTCCGAGAGGGTCAACGCAACGTGACTCCTCCCCACTGACCTTTTCCGCCTGTTGCCATTAACCCCCTCCAGGCGTAGCATCTGTAACAAACACACATCGAGGGGGGCATCAACCCTTCTCAGCAAAGAGGGAGGTCTGAGATGAAAGCATTAACAACATTATTGGTTATCGGCATGTCTGCGACAGCCGTCGTCCTGGCGGATGATGCGGATGATGTGAAGGCGGCAGAGATGGACTTCAGGGCTAAGGAGAGCTCCGGAAATGTGGAAGGTTACTTTGCCCACAAGGCTCCGACGTACACGATTTTTCCCCCTACCAGCGGACTGCTCTCCGAAGGACAGGATATCGAGCGGGCCAAAGTGAGACTTGGCGATGGTGCCCAACGCGATATGCAAATCCGGAACATCGACGTACAACTCTATGGGAACACAGCAGTGAGCACCTATTACCTGATGTCCACCACCCAACGGCCAGGTGGTGAGCGCCAGCGGCGGCACCTGAGAATGACCGGCGTGTGGGTCAAGGAATCGGGTGATTGGAAGGTGGTTCACCGCCATGAGTCGGCCCTATCCTTACGGTCGACACCACGGATTGAGGACCGTTTCGTTGGCACCTGGAGGCTGGTCGACTTTGAACGCCGCGGGCTTGACGGAGAACTCCGGCCCTCGGCCAACTCCTTCAGCAATGGCTTGCTCATCTACACCTCAACGGGTCACATTTCCCAGCAGCTCACGCGGGAGGGCCGTCAAACGTTTGATGGACGCGGCTCCCCAGAGGAAGCGCAGGCCGCCCTTTACAGCTACCTTGCCTATTTTGGAACTTTCACGGTGAACGAAGCGGAAGGTGCCGTCACCCATCACAGGCAAGCCCACCTCATCCCTGGCAGAGTCACGGCCGGGATTCGCTACTATAGGTTCACGGGCAACCGTCTGATGTTGACGGCACCCCCAGGCGGTGAGGACGTGACCACGACCCTGACCTGGGAACGCATCGAGTAGATCACGGAGATCAGGGCTGTTCCATTGCCTTCCACCCTCTCCAGGCGTAACATTGAGCCCAACTGCATTGCGTGAGGGGGAGTTGTGCTCGGCACCACCATCAGCCATTACAAAGTCATTGAGAAAATAGGCCAAGGGGTATGGGCGAAGAAGGCGATCCAGACAGCCATACTAGTAGCCTTAACTTGGCCAGTGAGCCATCGCTATCTTTTTCGGAGTTGACTTGTGGCCCTTTCAATCGTAATCACCAAAGACAATCGTAATGCTTAGGGAGGTAAAGGCATGAAACTTTCAACAAGAGGTTTTCTGGGACGCTCTGCGAATGGCATTGGCACTTTGCTTTTGTTGCTATCGACGACATCCTACTCAGCAGCAGCGAGCGGGTGGGGCGAGGCCAAGTTTGTGGATGTTGACGGCATCCGGACCCGCTACTTTGAAGCCGGAAGTGGAGAAGCCATGTTGCTGGTCCATGGAGGCCATTATGGTATGACGGGAGGTGCCCTGGGGTGGATGCCGGTTTTTACTCACCTGGCCGCTCATTTCAATGTCTTTGCCATCGACAAACTTGGCATGGGTCTAACCGACAAACCTGCCAGCGATGAGGAGTATACGATGCAGGCCACGGTCCAGCATCTTTACAGGTTTATGGAGACGCTGGGCATCGATCAGGTCCATCTGGTCGGTCACTCCAGAGGAGCTCTACCGGTGGCCAACATTGCCGTGAATCATCCTGAACTGGTCAAGACCCTCACCATCTTCGACACCAACACTCTGGCCCCTGGAGATCCCGCGCCCAGGGGTTCCAACCTCCCTAGTTTTGACAGGTTCCCTCCCACTGCGGAAAGCAAGGAATCAATGCGCCAGAGGGCGCTCTCCATCCGCAGTCTCTTTCATAAAGATTTCGTAATCGACGAGTATGTGGAGACTTCGTTTGAAACGGCTTTAAAAGGCTGGGAAAAGATGAGGGAGGTTGCAGTAAGATTCGACGCACTCAGGAAACGTTTCATTGAGCTCAATCCGGAAAAGGTGCAGGCCAGACCGGCCCTTGCAAACAATTCAGGCACCGGTTGGTGGCTGTATGAGGTCAAGGATGAAACGCTGGCAGCCATCAAGGCTGGTCGCCTGAAACCACCGACTCAGATTATCTGGGGTTTTAATGATCCCACAGGGACTTCACGGCCGCACGGCTTGGGGATGGAACTCTTCGAGCTGATCAGCAAGTCCGTCGATCAGGCACAACTTCACTTCATCAACCGAGCCGGGCATGCTCCCTACCGTCTATTTCCCCGGGAGGTCACCAATCTAATCGTCGGTTTTACGGGGAGTGTAGAGGATTTAACCACGAACTAGCATGATTGGCACGACCATTAGCCATTACAAGGTTCTGGAGAAGATCGGTGAAGGTGGGATGGGAGTGGTCTACCGTGCCACCGACACCAAGCTGAACCGGGACGTGGCGCTCAAGATCCTGCCCGAGCAGTTCGCCTCTGACAGCCAGAGGATGGGCAGGTTCCAGCGAGAAGCGGAGGTTCTTGCTTCACTCAGTCACGCGAATATCGGGCACATCTACGGCATTGAGGATGCTGGTGCTACCAAGGCCCTGGTGCTGGAGCTGATCGAAGGCCCAACACTGGCGGACAGAATCGCCCAAGG
>JAPUKI010000234.1 GCA_027295745.1 Acidobacteriota bacterium | reverse complement strand
CGTCTCACCACTGGTCAGTAAATAGTCGTAGTACCAGCTGCGGCGTTCATCAGCTGTCCTGCGCAGCCGCCACTCATGCTGGCGCGAGCTGTAGCGAAGCACCACAACCAGGGCCGGAAGAGTGCTGATGAAAAGAGCGATAGGCAGCCACAGGCCCAGGGGAATGAGGACGGCCGCCATGGCCAGCAAGGTGATACTGTTGCGCCCCAGGTTGCCTGCATTCTCCAGCAGGGCCAGAGGCCGGAAGTTGGCCTCGGCGCGGGCGCGGTGCAGGTGATCGTAGTATTCCGGTGATTCATAGAAGGCCAGGTCCACGGCCACCGACTTTTCGTGGATCAGAGTGCTGATATGATCCCTGACCAGCTGGGACTGGGCCGTTCGGACCCAGCCCGTGGCGCTCCTGAGCAGCTCGTTGGCCAGCATGACTGCAGCCATGAGGGCCACCAGAATTAAGGTGGGGCGCACACTCTCCCAGCTGCCACCAGCCTCCACGGCTGCAACCAGGCCATCCACCAGCCATCGGGTCAGGTAGACAATCGCCACCGGGAGCACGCCCTGCAAGAGCAGTAGGAGGGACCAGGTGAGGGTCCAATAACCCGTTGCCTCCCACACCATGGAGAAGGCCCGAGGGAGATAGGGCAGTTGGTCAAGGAGAGCTCGGCCCCGAGTGGCTAAGGTGGGAGATTTTCCGGTCATGGATTAGCGTGAAAAGAGGTGGTCACCTCTTTTCATCATCGCTCAACCTCTCATTATTGCTGGTCATTCGGCCTGACCTCGTTGGGCAGAGCGCCCAGAACGGCTTCGTAAACGTCCCTTGCGATACCAAGTACTTCTTCAACTTCCTGGCTCTCTACTTTGCCAGGTTCACCAGGGTATCGAAACTTCCAGGCATACTCTGTAAGCGGTACCGCCGTGTCCACCAGCTGTTTCAATGTGGGGTCAACCTGCTCGCACTGGTAGCCGATCTCCTCGAGGTTATGGGTTTTCCGAAACGGCACGTCGTGCCAGGTGAGAAAGGCTTTAAGCGCCTTTTCGACTGCTTGCTGGCAGTGAAAGAGAGCGTCTTCAAACAGAGGCGGATCGGCATCCAGATCTATCTGAGCACCCCGCAGGTCATTGGACGCCATCGCCAGCCAGGCTCGCGTGTCGCTTACTCTCACCGGGTCAAGTGGCATAAAGCACTCTTCCTTCTCTAACCACCGTAGACGGAAATGAGGCGCGAAGGTGAAGTCGACTCTCGAAAGACTTTCGAGTCCAAACCAAGACATCTGCGGCTGTGCCGGTGCCACGCAGGACCTTGTAAGCCAGGCGGCTGCGGCGACGCTCGGGAGAAGCTAAATCAGGCACAAGAACCAAGAGATCGTAGTCACTATCGGGTCCTGCCTCGCCTCGTGCACTGGATCCGAAGAGATAGATCTGTTCAGGATGATAGGCTTCCACTAGCCGCTGAACGATTTCCTCAAGGGTCGGGTCTTCGATCTTTCTTCTGTGAGTTGTCGGTTTCATTATTCCTCGGTCGATTATAACCGTTTGATTGTCCTCTTCGCTCCCCAAGAAGTCTTGTCCATCAGTCTGTACCTTGAGGAGCAAGGAGTTAGTTCAGGTCCTTTTGGACAAGACTTTTTCGCAGAGCAGCCCGAAGCGTCACACCGGAGCGACGTTCACCCAAATAACGTGATCAGCAGTCTCTTCTGTTTCGCATAGGTGCGGGTGTCCAGGAACTCCTTGCTTACCAAGATCTTGCCCCCCACCTTCTGGTGGACACTCAGGCTGTATTCTGCATAGAATTGTGCCTGCACCGCTTACTCCTCGCTTTCAGCAGGGCGCACCAGACCCGCTGCTTCCAGAGCACCCAGAAAGTCCATCACGTCCTGGGTTGCTTCCTCTGGGGACACGTCATACTTCCGGCAAATCGCTTCAACGATCTGGCTGACATTCTTCTCACCGTCCAGACACTCCCAGATCATGGTGCCCGTATCATTGGAGGTATAGATGAAGTCCAGATCAGCGGCCCCGCTCCTCACCGGGACCAACACCGTTTCCCCGGCTATTTGGCGCGTTACCACATCCTGATCCTGAATAAAACGCCTGGTTTGAGGACTCATGTGGGTCTTTCCCATTCGGGGTCTCCTCTCTAAATCTCCCCTGTAGGACAACGTACCAAACATTCCTCGCCGGGTTCAAACCGGAGCCACCAAATGAGTGATGAGGACTGAGTAGTCAGGCCTGAGGACTGAGTGCTGAGTGGTTTAAAGAAGCGGCATTTCCCGCGCACCGTGAATCACGCCCAGAACATGTACCATCTGGGGGTTGACGTGCTAAACAAGGCGATACTTTTCTACCATGAGTTGCCCCGCTGGATTGCCAAACTCCGGTACTTGCCGGCCTCGATCTGCGTAGTGTTCTAATGACCGTGCCGCCTCTCGGACTTCTAGAACGAAGGCCGCCGCGTAGTGTTCGGAATCTTTTCCAATGTATTGGGCAATTTGCTCGAGATCATTCCAGGCTGAGGCAGTCCATTTTACTTCCCGATCCATCGGGACATCCGTTTCTCGATCTGCTCTTGGCTGAGCACTCGGCCATCATCAATGTCTTGTAGTCCCCGTTCAATCTTTTGGCAAACATAGATGTGGTATTGGATATCTTCGAGAGAAGCGTCATCAGGAATCTGGTCGAGAATTTTGCGAACTTCCTTCTTCGCATTCTTCATAAGAACACCTCCTGTAGTTTATCTCAGATTAGGCCGATTTAGCATAGATGAAAGACATTTCGGCCGGCGGAATTGATTTTTGGTCCTGTGCCCCTCGCTGTCCTTGCCGGATTCGGTCCTTCAGGGAGTAGCGGTCAGCAGGTTCTGGAAGGTGATCGTGGCTAGGGTGTCCGGCGGAAGGCGATGGCTCACATCCAGGATCTCTATTCCAATGAGACGCTTTTGGCTATCGAAGTCCACAGTGAGGCCGTCTTCAATGTCGATGTTGTCCACGGGCTTGGCATCCCGGAATCGGATGTACAACGCATTTGCTTCGGGGTCGTACTCAATGCGCATTGGCTCCTCCTCTGCGGGCATGGCGGGTGAAGTACAACTCCATCCGAAGTGTACCAAGCTTGGCCAACTACAGTTTACACCATCGGAAGGGGGTCTGGGGAATGACTTTGTTGTGTTTGCTGCCTGCGGGCCCTCCGGGCTAGCCTGTGGGCAAACAAAGCACAGCACCGACTCAGTCCTCATTACTCATCAGGCTCAGTCCTCAGTCCTCATTACTTTCCTTATGCCTGGGCCCAAATGACTTCGATATCGTAGGAGGCGAAGGAGTGATCCGCGGTCATGATCGGCAAACCTTCAACCATGGCCTGCGCAATCAGCAAACGGTCAAAGGGGTCACGGTGATGAGGAGGCAAAGAAGCCACCTGGAGCGCGTGGGAATGTTCAACGGCCAGCGCACCTATTCTATGACGCGCCAGACGCTCTGGGACATACTGAGATGGCGGCACTGGGAGTCGCAGTTTCCCCAGCGAATATTTGATCGCGATCTCCCATGAGCTTGCGGCTGACAGAAACAATCGGTTTCCCCTCGC
>JAPUKI010000233.1 GCA_027295745.1 Acidobacteriota bacterium | reverse complement strand
TTGATTGAAAAGGAAACGGGACTCTCAAATGAGCGTTCGCTCATCTCTGCGGTCTTCCACAATCGGCTCCGGAAAAACCTCAGACTAGAGTGCGATGCAACCGTCATCTATGCAGTCAAACTGGTGAAGGCGTACGACGGGGTGATCAATCAGAGCGACCTGAAACTCGACTCTCCTTACAATACCTATCTCTACCCCGGTTTACCTGCCGGTCCTATTGCAAATCCGGGACTTGAGGCCATTGATGCCGCGCTGTATCCAGCGGAAGTAGACTACCTCTTTTTTGTCCTGGCAAACGAGGGAAGGCACATCTTCTCGAGCAACTACCGGGATCACAATCAAGCCGTCGCACAGTACCAGCGTTAACCGGCGGTTTCTAGCCTCGCTGCTGCAGTAGTGCATTTAATACGGGACGGGAATGTTCTAAACTAATGAATGCCATGATGAACTGGAAACGGCTGCTACTGATCTTTTCTTTACTCTTCGGTCCTGCAGCGCAGGCCGTGGCACAGGGCAAGAGCCAGTTTATCCCACCCCCCCTGCGACTCTATATTCCCTTTGAGGCTGCTTGGAATGGAATGCTCGAGGTCCTCGAGAAGAACGACTTTGAAATCTTCCAACAGAATCGGGCTCAAGGATCCATGATGAGCAGCTTTCGTGAATACAGCTCGGGCCTCTTGACTGAAAGTCACATCAGCAAGATCGGTGAGCAGCCGAAACTGATTGATGGCGACTGGCTGAGCGTCCGATACCAGTACGAAGTTTTCATAGAGTTGATTGGCGACCGAGAGACACTGCTCACAGTGTACGCAAACATCGAAGCTCTTCAACGGGAGTACCTGGGAACAGAGACCTGGGTGAAAATACAGACGGTTGGAAATCTGGAGGCAAGGCTTCTGACGCAATTTGGGCAGTCACTTTTCGGACAAAACTTTAGCCTGCAAGAACCGAAAAAAGGTTTTTGGGAAAGAGACCCAACCTACCTACCGGATCCGGCGGAAAGAATACCTCGGACGACAGGCCCGGAGAGACCCTGACGGACGGAATTCGGGGACACCTAACCACATGAATGAGCGAGTCTTAGACATACTTGATCAGTCACTGAAATATTCACTGTGGGCTTTTTTATTGACTTTCCTTGCCAGTCTCTGCTTCATTGAGCTGCAACTGAAAGCACGCAAACAAGGATTTGCCGAGTATCTTCGGGAGGAGTTCGAGAAGCGGTATAAAGAGGAGATCATTGGGGAAGATCCGGGGAAGGTGCTCGACCGGACTGTTCCCCTGGCCAATCGACTGCCGATGGTTGTTCAGGCGCTTGTGGTCTCGGCTGTTCTGGCCTTGGGGTGCTTTCTGGTGGTGGGCTTTACTCCTCTCTCCCTCTTTGAAAATTTCGCCACTGAAAATCCCTCGCAAACAGCCCCGTTGAGACTGACTTTGCTGGCCTACGATCGCTTCTATGACGGTTTTTCCTTGAACGGGGAAGTCTGGAATCAGACTCCGGAATCCATGGGAGGATTAAGGGCCCTTATTTCCATCTGGAAATCCGATCGCGAGCTGTTGGACGAGATCACAGTCCAGGTGGAACCCGATCCCCTTTCACCTGGATCGGCCGGTGTTTTCAGCCTCCGCTACTCTGAGAATTCGCCCTTCCTGTACGGCTACCAGGTCACTTTTAGCAGCAATCAGGATCTGACAGTTCCCCACGTTCAAGGATTTGAGGTTGAATAAGTTTCTTCGCCTGGATCCACGTAAACGACACCTCTTAGGTCTGATCCCCTATCTCAAGAAGTACCAGACACACCTCATCTTGGGGGCAACGATGGTGCTGCTGACCAATGTCGTTGCGGTGATTTCCCCTTGGATTTTGCGGAACGCCATCGATGACCTCTATCAGGAGATCAGCCGCGATATTCTTCTTTATTATGCGCTGCTCATGATAGCGGCAAGCGTCCTGGAAGGAATGTTCCGCTTTCTGATGCGGCGAATCCTGATTGGTGTCTCAAGAAAGATTGAGTATGACCTTCGCAACGATTTATTTGCCCATCTCCAATCCCTGTCTCCAAGCTTCTACCAGCGCAACCCCACCGGAGACATCATGTCCCGGGCGACCAATGACCTGAGTGCCGTTCGAATGGTGCTTGGCCCCGGAATCATGTACTCCATCAACACCGTTTTTACAGCTGTTTTGACTATTGGGATTCTTGTGAGCATTGAAGCACGGCTCGCCATCTTATCACTACTTCCTTTGCTGGCTGTGAGTGTCTGTGTCAAACACTTTGGGAAAGAGATTCACAAACGATTCGAGAAGATCCAGGAACAACTGGCAGGACTCACGACTTTAGCCCACGAGAACGTCTCGGGGATTCGCGTCATCAAGGCTTACAACCAAGAGGAAGCCTTCACCGAGCGGTTTCAGCAGGCTAATGAGGAATACGTCGACAGGAGTCTTTCCCTGGTCAAGGTTTGGGGAGTCTTTAACCCTCTGTTGACTTTTCTCCTGGGCCTTTCCTCGGTGGCTCTGCTCTGGTATGGAGGACGCCTGGTCATTCAAGGCTCTATTACGGTTGGTGACTTCGTTGCTTTCATGGCTTACCTGACAATGCTCACCTGGCCCACCATCGCTTTAGGATGGGTGATCAACATTTTTGAGCGCGGCTCAGCCTCCATGGGTCGAATGAACCAAATCTTTCAGTCCCAGCCGGAAATTCGGGATGAACATCCCACTCCCATCTCACGACTCAAAGGGAACATTGAGGTGAAAAATCTCACTTTTTCCTATAACGGAGTCCCGGTCCTCAAGAACATCAACTTCCAGCTTCGTTCAGGCGAGACCCTGGCCATTGTGGGAAGGACGGGGAGTGGAAAATCAACCTTCGTGAACCTCCTCTGTCGCCTGTACCGTGTTCCCAAAGGGAGCATTTTCATCGATGGCGTGGACATCAACGAGATTCCGCTGAAGACTTTGCGGAAAAGTGTCGGCTACGTTCCGCAAGAAACTTTTCTGTTCTCGGAGACTATCCAGCAAAACATCGCTTTCGGAAGACCTGAAGCGAGCTTCAAGGCCATTCAGGAGAATTCGAAAATCAGCAACATCTGGCCTGATATTCAGGCCTTTCCCGGTCAGTTCGAGACTTTTGTGGGAGAGCGCGGCATTACGTTGTCGGGAGGACAAAAGCAACGGATAGCCATCAGTCGGGCTCTTCTGGTCGAGCCCGAAATTCTCATTCTGGATGACGCCCTCTCCAGCGTCGATACTGATACAGAGGAAAAAATCCTGAACAGGCTTTCCGGAGAACTCTCAAAGCGGACCGTCATCTTGATCTCCCATCGGATTTCGACTGTCAAAATGGCTGATCAGATTCTGGTCCTGGAAAACGGCGCAATCATAGAACAGGGGACTCATGAAGATCTTCTCAGGGCAGAAGGACACTATGCCACTCTTTACCAGAGGCAATTGTTGAAAGAGGAACTGGGAGTGGAATGAATCATTACCACGAAGAAGAAATCCTGGGAAAAGCCTATGACGGTCGATTGGCCCGGCGCTTGATCAAGTATCTGTATCCCTATCGCCGGGTTGTGGCGGTCTCCATCTTTCTCTTACTCCTTCTCTCTGGCCTTCGACTGGTAGGCCCTTATCTCAGCCTCATCGCCATCGACCGATACATTATGACTGGAGATCCGGATGGCCTTGCCCGTATCGCCCTGCTGTTCCTGTTCGTTCTCCTGTTCCAGTTCGGTGTTGCCATTGCCCAGACCTACTTGATGAACTGGACCGGTCAAAAAATCATGTATGACCTTCGCATGGAGATCTTTGCCCACATCCAGAAGTTGCACATGGCATATTTTGACCGAAATCCAGTCGGTCGTCTGATCACTCGGATGACCACCGACGTAGACGTTCTCAATGAGCTCTTCACCGCCGGTGTCGTCAGCATCTTCGGCGATATCTTCACTCTGTCCGGCATTGTACTGGTCATGCTCTGGCTGGACTGGAGGCTCGCTCTGGTGTGCTTTTCCGTTGTGCCGCTCCTGTTTATTGCCACCCTCGTTTTCAAGATCAAGGTACGTAACTCCTACCGTTGGGTGCGTCGCAGTGTGGCAAGAATCAATGCTTTTTTGCAGGAGAACATCACCGGGATGTCTGTGGTTCAGATCTTTGTTCAAGAGAAACGAAAATTTCAGCAGTTCGAGGAACGGAACTCAGAGTACCTTCTGGCCAATCTCCAATCCATCTTCTACTATGCTGTCTTCTATCCGCTTGTAAACGTGATCGGGGTTGTCGCTATCGCCCTGATCCTCTGGTACGGCGGCAATCAGGTTCTCGGGGAGATTCTCACTCTGGGGGCCCTGGTGGCTTTCATCCAGTACTCAGAACGCTTCTATAAACCCATCAGCGACCTCAGTGAAAAGTTCGGCATCCTGCAAAGCGCCATGGCAAGTTCAGAAAGGATCTTCAAACTTCTTGACACTGAACCAGAAATCGTTCCACCTTCCCAGCCGCGCAGGCCGGCGGAAATCACTGGAAGGATAGAATTTGCGAATGTTTCCTTCGCCTATAAAGACGACACTCCTGTCCTGAAGGAAATTGATCTGACAGTCGCCGCGGGAGAGAAGGTAGCCATTGTAGGGGCCACGGGGGCCGGAAAGTCCACTCTCATCAATCTTCTTTGCCGATTCTACGACGTCCAGGAGGGAGAAATCCGGATTGATGGAGTTCCCATTCAAGATCTGGACCTGGGCTTGCTGCGCCAGTCGATAGCCGTGGTGCTTCAAGACACCTTTCTTTTTCGGGGAAGCATTGAGGAGAACATTCGTCTGTGGGGACGGCCCCTGGGGCGGAAGGATGTGGAGAGAGCTGCTAGACAAGTTCACGCTCATCCCTTCATTCAAGATCTGCCAGGAGGATACTCCACGCCTGTGGCAGAGAGAGGGGCTGGCCTTTCCGTGGGTCAAAAACAGCTTCTGGCTTTCGCGCGTGCGCTGGCGCACCACCCGAAATTACTTGTCTTGGATGAAGCAACTTCCTCAGTGGACACCGAAACGGAACTTCTGATCCAAGAAGCTTTGGGTCAATTGATGAAGGACCGGACCTGTTTGATCATCGCCCACCGGCTCTCCACAATCCAAAACTGTGATCGCATTATTGTTCTGCACAAGGGTGAAATTCAGGAGCAGGGCTCACACTTCGACCTCCTGAAGAAGCGGGGAATTTATTACAAGCTTTATCAGTTACAGTACAAGGAACAGCTGACCGCGCTCCACGCGTAGAGAGATAACTCGCTTCGCGCGTCGTCGTGACTTCGTCACGGCGTGCTTTCGTGCTTTCGTGCAGTCGTGCTTTCGTGCTTTCGTGCTTTCGTGCGGGAAGGTGTTAGCTGGTCTGTTGTCAGGTGTCAGCTGGTCTGTTGTCTGTTGTCTGTGGTCTGTGGTCTGTGGTCTGTGGTCTGTGGTCTGTTGTCTGTGGTCTGTTGTTACCGTGCTCCTCGGGCGGTGAATACGGCAGG
>JAPUKI010000232.1 GCA_027295745.1 Acidobacteriota bacterium | reverse complement strand
TCGTTGGTTCGTGCCTTTGTGCTGTCGTGCTGTCGTGAATTCGTGCAGTCCTCTTCAGTTTGCGTCACCTTCCACCCTTATAACACTTGATATGTTCATCGAAGGGAAAAGCGCAATGGTGACAGGGGGAGCCTCGGGATTGGGCTTGGCTACGGTGCGAAAGCTTCACTCCCTAGGCGCTAAAGTACTCATTGCCGACTTGAACCAGAAGGCGGGTAAGGCCTTGGAACACGAACTCGGTGAGGGGACACTCTTTGTCGAGACCGATGTGACCCAGGAGACATCCGTCAAACGGGCGGTCGAAGGTGCAGTCAAGCAGCACGGTGGCATTCACCTCTTGGTCAACTGCGCCGGTATTCTCTTTGCCGAGAAGGTCTTAGGTCAGGAAGGACCACACGACCTGGAGCACTTTGCCCGTGTCATTCAGGTCAATCTCATCGGCACCTTCAACGCTCTGCGGCTGACCGCGGCTGCCATGGCTCAAAATCAGCCCAATGAAGAGGGAGAACGGGGGATCATTATCAACACGGCCTCAATCGCTGCATTTGAAGGACAAATCGGTCAGGCGGCCTACGCCGCCTCCAAGGGTGGGATAGTGGCATTGACCCTGCCAGTTGCACGGGAGCTCGCCCGTCTTGGCATCCGGGTCGTTAGCATCGCCCCCGGCATCTTTGATACCCCTCTATTGTCCCGACTCCCGGAACGGGCACGGATCTCACTTGGGGAGCAAGTTCCCTTTCCCCCTCGCCTGGGCCGTCCCGACGAGTATGCGGCACTGGTCCAACACATTGTCGAAAACGTCACGCTCAATGGCGAGACTATTCGTCTGGATGGGGCGTTGCGAATGGGTCCTCGATAAGTCACCGCCAGCCGGTCTGCTGGCGGTGATTTTGAATTTTGTATTTCTTCCAGTTATGACATGATCAGAGTTTGGGAAGGAAAGAGTGACAATACTGGAGTTTGAAAGTTCCCTTCTGCAAGATGAAGCGGGAATTTCTCAAGCGGTGGAATCTGTGCTGAGCTCCTCGCCAAAGCAACTCCTTGTTCTGGTTGCAGGAATGGGAAAAACGGAACAACGTCTGCTGGATGCTGGAGAGAAATCTGCCGGCCAGGATCTCATCCTCGCCTCCACCCTAGCTGAGGGGGCCAGAACCCTTTACATGCAAGTGGCTCGACAGCTGACTTCACAATCAGTGTGGTCAGAGACACAAAACCTTCTCTCAAGCCTTTTCGAAGAAGTCTCAAGCCTGTTACAGGGAATTTACCTCATGGGCGAAATCAGCTCCCAGGGAGAAAGGATCCTCCGATCCTATGCTGAACAAGCCAGTTGTGTTCTCGTTGCACAGGCCCTCAAAGGACAAGCCGTTCAAGCACAGCTTGTCTATGACAGACAAGTCTATCTCACCCATTCCGCTCATGTTTCCCAAAGCTTTCAAGAGAAGACTATCGCTGACTTCCAGAAGGAAATTTCAGTTCTGTCAAAAGGTGGAACGATCCCGGTCATACCCTTTTCATTGCAATCGATTGCCAGAATAGAATGATCCAGAGAGTGTGCTCAGGAGGGCAGACAGGAGTGGACAGGGCTGCTCTGGACGTGGCACTGGAGCTAGGAGTTCCTTGCGGCGGATGGTGTCCCAGTGGTCGGCTTGCCGAGGATGGACCACTCAAAGGGATCTATCCACTCAAAGAGACACCCTCAAAAAGCTATGCCCAGCGGACTGAGTGGAACGTTCGAGACTCGGATGGAACGCTGGTCTTACACAGAGGCTCTCTCTCAGGGGGTACTGCCTATACGGTAGAGCTTGCCAAAGAAAACAACAAACCCTGTCTGGTCATCGACCTGTCCACCTCCCCATCCCAGAAACTTTTTGACTGGGTAAGACTGCACCGAATCTGCATTCTGAACGTTGCGGGGCCAAGAGAAAGCGGCAGCCCGGGCATTTATGGGGAGGCTTGCAGCTTCCTCCTCAAAGCCTTTTCGGAGTAACGCCGTTCTCCGAATTTCAAAAACTTTCAGAGGCTCCTGGCATCATAGACTATGAGGAGAGTGAGAGAATTCCGATGAGGGTGTCCTATGAACGAGAAACCGAGGAAAAACAGCCGTACCAAAGCAGCTGAAAAGAAGAAGACCCCGGCAGGATGGAAGTTAACCGAAGAGGACAGGGCTTTTCTCCGGTCCTGTGGCATTAGCCCTGATTAACCTGGATTATTTTCAGAGGTGCCTTATTCAATCCCTCAATGCGGGTGTTCAGGAAGGTCACCCGCGCTAAGTCTCGAGGATCTGGACCAACACCACGGTAATATTATCGAAACCCCCTTTTTCGTTGGCCGTCACGATCAGTTGATCCGCTGCGTCGCCAAGTGAAGAAGTTGTCAAAATAGATTGAATATCTGAGTCAGAGAGAGCGTCAGTCAACCCATCGGTACAAATCAAAACGATGTCTTTTGAGGATAAAGATACCGAGAAGACATCCACTTTCAGGTTGGGGAAAACACCGAGAGACCTGTCCAACAGATTCTTCTGGGGATGATGTTGCATTTGATCCTTGGTCAGGACGCCTTGCTGATACAGGCGAAAGACGGGAGAGTGGTCATCCGTCACCTGCTCGAGCACATCGTCCCGCTGCAAATACATCCGGCTGTCTCCCACGTGCCCAATCCATCCTCGTCCTGATTCCTCAGGCATCAACCAGAGAGAAGTGACAGTGGTTCCCATTCCCCGGTGCTCAGGATTTTCAGATTGGTCACGCAGAATCCGTCGGTTGGCATCTCGGATTCCTGCTCTCAGGGCCTTATCGGGAAACTCTGATTCGGTTTTGACAGCCTCTTTTAAGGTCACCGCCGCAATTGAACTGGCGATCTCACCTGCGACATGGCCTCCCAGTCCATCGCACACTCCGAAGAGTCCCATGTCAGGTGCTTCAATCAAAGAGTCCTCGTTATTACTTCTGACCTGGCCCACATCAGATCGAGCCTGGTACGCATACTGCAGGGAGCCCCTCTTGTATACCTTTGGCCCCATTTCTTATTTCTCCTTCTGTCCTGTCACTTTTCCTCGGACCCGCTTGTAAAGCCCACGCTTAAAACAGCGTCAATCGCTCTTAAAAGCTTTCCAATCCATCGAGCATTTGCACATGACACCTAAGAAGTCCATAGCCGATCAAGATTAACAAAATCCAGGCACCCAATTTCTTCCACACCGGATATGTCAATTGTGTTCCACAATAGGGGCAATAGGTGCTCCTGTCCAAAAGTGTATAGCGACAGTTGGGACAACTTTCCAGATCCACTCGAGACATTTATAAAGGCTCTTCCTCCACAACTTTTACACCGGATTCCGAAAAGCGGTAATCCAGAATCTCTCCTCCGTTCTCCTCAATGGCCTTCTTTACCGCTTGCCGAGAGCCTTCGCCAACCCATGTGAAAAAACATCCTCCACCCCCGGCGCCGCAAATCTTACTGGCCAGGGCTCCTGCCCGCTGGGCTGCCTTGAAAATCCTCTCGATCTGTGGAGTTGTCACCCCTTCAGCCAATCCCTTCTGGTTTTCCCAGTCCGCCGCCAGACAGCTGGCGAACTTGTCCAAATCTTCCTCCTTTAGACTTTGGTACATGGCCAGCGCTATCTCCTTGATCTTCCCCAGCCTGAGGACTGTAGCACCTTCGTTCTCAATGTACCTTCTCATAATGGTCCAATTACTGCTTCCGGAAAAACGTGACACGCCAGAGTATCCCAACAGCAACTGATCTTGAAGCTGGTTCTTGAATTTGGCTGATAAAGTGAGCGGTTCTCGGCGAATACCTTGAATTTCAAACCACAGAGCATTGAATCCTCCAAAGGCCGCTGGGAAATAGTCCTGTTTGCCGGTGGGAACACGAATGGACTGTGCTTCAATATTTGCTCCACAATCTATCATTTCCTCTTTGTTGACAGGGCGATTCTCCAACTGGACCAGAGCTGTGCTCAAACAGATCAACAGAGAGGAGGAGCCTCCTAATCCGGAACCGGGAGGAACGCTGCTGTGCGTCCGCACCCTGAGCCCGTGCCTGGGCCTGTAGAATCTTAAGATACGTAAGATCAGATCAAGCGGGGCGAACTCTCCATCACTGTGCAGCGCCTCCAAGTCAGGACCTTCAAGGACGAGATCCAGATCAGTGGCCTCGACGCGAATCCTCCGGTCTGATCGCGTTTCGAGTTCTACCTCTGTGCACAGGTCAATTGCAGCATTCAGAGTCAGTCCACCTCCCTCAAACAGGTAGAGAGGATAGATATCGAGGGTCGAACCGGCCAGAGTAATGCGAGTGGGTGCTCGAACTCTCAATTTCACAAGGCAACAGAAACGATAAATGGTTCTCCGGGTAAGTGCAATAGAATAAACGGACTCACAACTTGGATTTGGCGTGTGCCATTGTTTTCAACTCTTCTTCGCTGATCTGGTGTATGTTCAACTGCTTGGCCTTCTCCAGCTTAGATCCGGGTGACTCACCCACCACCAGAAAACCGCTCCTCGAGGATAGAGAGGAGGTCACTTTTCCGCCCTGACTCTCAATGAATTCCGTGGCCTGGGCGCGACTGAAGGTGGGCAAGCTGCCACTAATGACAAACGTTTTTCCCGCCAGGGGCCCCTCGCCCT
>JAPUKI010000231.1 GCA_027295745.1 Acidobacteriota bacterium | reverse complement strand
CTTCACGGCTGGCTACAATAAACTCCACCCGCGTGGGCACCGGATACAGGTTTTTCACCACCAGGCTGACGGCTGAGGGGACCACAACCACGAACAACAGCCACATACCGGCCAGAATAATGGCATTGGTTGCCGAGTTTTCCCCTAAGGCATTCACCGCCACTGCCAGGGCAAACCAAAATGCACTGTAGGCGAGAACAATGGCGATCCACCGCAGGAGTTGACCGCTGGCACCGTCACCAAAAAGATTGATTCCATTCAGAAGAAAGGCAAAAAAGGAAAGTCCGATGACCAACACCGAAACGATCAGTGCCCGGAATCCTATTTTGCTCACCACAAACTTTCGCAGCGTGACCGGTTGGGACAGAACCATGGCCAGCGTTCCCTGTTCTCGCTCGGAGCTGATCAAGTTGTAGCTGAGAGCCAAGATCAAGAGGGGAAACAGGTAGACAATCACAAAGGCCAGATCAAATCGACTGGTCAATAGGTGGTTCGGGTTTTCCAGTTCAGAATGTCTTTTCTGGCGCTGGGTGGACTGGGTGTTGACCTTGAAGTAAGAGGGGTACAGATCGCTTTGTCCAACCGATAGGGAAGCCAGGGGACCCGGTGGTAAGTATGCATACCGGAGCCCCATTCTGCGCCCGATATACCTTGCGCTGTAAGGGGACCGGCTGGCCCTTTCTGGTTCGAGACCATTGGCGACCGTGTACTGAGCCTTGGCCAACCTGTCGTGTTCGTCCTGAAGAGCCTCTTCAATGCTTCCCTCCAGGAAGTTGACCCATGAGGCTCCATTGTAGACTCCATAGCCGATGGCCATCACCAGGATGAAGGTGATCCACCAAAGCGTTCGATCAGCCGTCAAGTTGCGCCATTCGTTCTTTACAATTTGAATGAGCATGGCACGATGACTCCCAGCTCTCTTTGTAACCGTCCTGAGATCAAGAAAGTACCAAGCAGTGGACTACCCCACTTCAATTCGTCCGGTGGCCCAGCAAAGCAGGCCTGCTGAGCCTGCAAACCAAAGCAGGAGAATCACCAGACTCAATCCATGATTCCCCATTACCCAGGAAACCGGTTTCACTTGATATTCAAAAGGGGGAACTTTCTCCCAGACGTCGATTCCATTCACATACTCACGGCCGGCTTCAGCCCCCTTGAAGGTAATATCATCATTGATGATCTTGATCTCCAGTCGTCGGTGCATCTCCGCTCTCTCGGCAAAATCCTGGTGGAGATAATAGTCCGTCCCCGACAGACCCATGGAGAGGGAGCGAATGGCCAAGAAAGGTGCGAAGACAGCGGCGATCTGTTGGACGCGATTTTGCCTCCGGAAATTGGCGTACAGATCCCCGTAGAACTTGTCAAAGACCTCATACCCCCAATCTTCATTCATCTGCAATCGGACCCCGGCGAAGTTAATGGGCAAATCTCTTGCATTGTCCACCCCGTACTGGGCCATGACTTCTGCTCGTCGCTTTCTCTCAACCTCGCGATAGCTACTTTTTCCGTCCAGTCCATGAGCTATGGCCTCCGTTATTCCCGACTCGAACTCAAAAGAAGAGGGGCCAGGGTAGAGCATTCGAGAGAGGTCGGAGGCGACGCGTGGTGCAATTAGGCCGTTGAAGATCCAAAAACCCAGCAGTGTCACCAGCGCCAACCTTGAGGAGCGAGCTTTCGCAGAGACGGTTAAGGAAATGGCAATGAAGAAACCGAAATAGATCAGATAGAAAACTCCCAGCAAAAACATCCGTCCCAAGTCTGCGGTGGCCGCGGCCAGATCGGTGAGCAGGGTCATGGCGATCACTCCGATGACCGAGGCTGGGATCAGCACCAGGCCCAGTGCACCTGCTACCCCGAGTGCCTTGCCGGCAGCGAGATGGCCGGGCTGGACACCCAGGCTGATGAGCTGCCGGAGGGTTCCCTGTTCCCTCTCCCCGGCAAAGACCGAAAATGACACAAGAATGATGAGAAGGGGCAGCAATAACTGCAGAACCACGGCCACGGTCAGTTGGCCAAAGCGCTGAACGGCGGTGGCATCCTCTGCAGGTCGAGCCTCGAACTGATTCTGGTTGTGGGCTTCCAACCAGACTGCAGCCCCCACATAGGGCTCCACTCCGGTATCCACAGAAGATAAAAACGTCTTTGGTTTGACGGCATAGGTTCCGTAGTGCGCTCCTGAGTGAGGGTTTTGCTCAGGCTGATTGAGCCACTGGTTCCGTACCGTGCTCTGCGATAGCTCGTGCTGGGCGCTGATCTCCTTGTAATGACTCCAGCCCACGGCAAGCGCGGTGAGTAACAGAACAAAGACGATGCCTATCGCCCATTGAAATCGGCCATCCCGAACCATTTCCAGAAACTCTTTGTAAGCAATCGTCCTGATCATGACTTCACCTCACAATGTGTTGATTTCCGCAGGCTCCTTTAATCGTGCATATGCTCGAGGTAAATTCGTTCCAGATCGGTATGCTGGAGACCTTCTGTGTCCAGGGTGTCAACCAGTCGACCCTGTTTCATGATGCCCACCCGGGTTCCCGTCTCCTTGGCCCGGAACAAATCATGAGTGGTCATAAAGATGGCCACCCCTTCAGAACTCATTTTTTGCAAAAGTCCCGAGAATTCGTTGGAGGCTTTCGGGTCCAGCCCTGAAGTGGGTTCATCCAGGAGCAGGGCCTCTGCTTTTTTGGCCAGGGCAATGGCGATGCCCACTTTTTGCCGCATACCCTTGGAGTAAGCAGACACGCGTTTGCTGGCCTCTTCAGTGGTCAGCCCCACCTGCTCGAAAAAGCCAAAAAGCTCGGACTGTTCATAGCGCCGGCCGGCCAGGGAACTAAAGTACTCCAGATTTTCCAGACCCGTCAGATTACGATAGAGCATTACCTGCTCGGGGATGTAGGCGAGATACTTTT
>JAPUKI010000230.1 GCA_027295745.1 Acidobacteriota bacterium | reverse complement strand
GATTCAACTCCAGTTGGGGAACCGAGGGCCCCAAGTTCACAAAGAGGGCCGGCTGGTTGGCCACGGCATACTCCAGCTCCGCTCCCAGACGCGGCCCCAGACTTTCGGCGATCCGGACACCGAGCACGTAGCTCGAGTCGAAATTCAAACCCACATTCCGGGTTGTACCTCCCTCCACCGGGGTGACATAAGTCCCATCCCCCAGTGCACTCAGACCAAAGAAAACCGAGAGTTCCCATCTGCTGTCAGTTCGAAGCCGTGGACTTTGGGCTGAGACTTCAGACAAAGGCAAAACAAGAAGCAGCCATAAGAGCGGGCAGTATCTGCGCATCTATTTCCTTTCCAAAGGTTCTTTATTGTAACTGTTGAATGCGACAAGTAGCTGAAGGAGGAGGAGCGGCGGCCGGGGAGAGTTGACTGCCGTAGACCCTAGGCGAATTATTTCTTAGGGGTTTTCCCTGGGTTCATCTCTTCTTCGCATCGGGCCCTGCCTTCGTCTTTGCCCATCTCGACCACGCTGGGCGAGAAAATCCTCGAATTTTGCCATCTGGTCGGGTTCGAGCATGGCTCGAATTTGCTCCATAGTCTCACCCCGAATGGCTCGATGTCGCCTATTGAC
The DNA here is from genome assembly GCA_027295745.1 of Acidobacteriota bacterium. GTDB lineage: Bacteria > Acidobacteriota > UBA6911 > RPQK01 > JADFOI01 > JADFOI01. The sequence goes on along the minus strand of JAPUKI010000230.1, from coordinate 5,286 downwards.
TTGCCGGTTGATCACACCAAGCTGCTGACGACTTTCCTCAAGAATCCGATGGAGTTCTTCTCGCTGTGATGGGTTGAGATCCAACAAATCCGACAGGTAACTCAGGCTGCGCTCTGGAGATTGATCTGTGCGAACCTCCTGGCGCAGGCCAGGCCCCAGGACAGAGAATGGGAGACGCGGCTGAGCCCAAAAGAAGATGAGAGTACCCCCAAACAAGACACCCGTCCCAAAAATGAGCAGCACCAATAAAGTTGCCTTCATGCGACTGTTCAAGGGAGAAGTTCCTCCTCCGGGAGTTCTCTGAGAGAATCCACTACGTCTTCCACAGAAAGGTCCTCTGGTACCGGTTCTGGGAAGAAGACGGCAGAATAATATTCCATGGCCGGCTCCACCTCGGTCTGCCTGTAGAGCAGAAAGCTGGTGGCCAGGACAAGGACCAGGAAGACTGGGATCAGCTGCTGTGCAACCCGCTGGAACAAAAACACAAAAGAAACTTCTGTTGTCTGAGCGAGGTGAGCCAGGCGCTGGCTAAAGAATGGAGGAGGATCGATTTGAGGAGCTGACTTCACTTGAAAGCCCAGGAAGCGGAAGGCAGCCCACCCTTTCCGGCACTCCTCACAACTGTTCAGGTGAGATTGATCCGGTGTTTCGTCAAACTCCAACTCTGCGAAAGGAATGTGCTCTTCAGGCATCTATGATCTTCTTTCCCGAATAGAGAACTTGCTCAAGATCTTTCTGTAACCTTCTCTTGGAGCGGCTGACACGAATTCTGGCAGCCAGCTCGGTTGTCTCAAGGGTCTGGGCAATCTCAGGATAACTCAATCCTTCCAGCTCGCGGAGAACAAAGGCCATCTTGTCCTTCTCATTCAGTCTCCCCATGAGTTTTTCAAGAAGCTCGAATAGCTCCTGAACATCCCTCTCACTCAAGGTACTGTGTTGACTGAACCGCTCATAGAAGTATTCCACCCGGTCTTCTTCATCCCGACCAAGATCCGCGAAAAGCTGAATCTTGCGCTTGCGGGCTTTTCTGACCTCGTCCAGACATGTATTGGCTGTAATCCGTGAGATCCACGCCTTCAGAGGTCGTTTTGCGTCGAAGGTGTCTAAGGATCGGAACACTTTTAAAAACACCTCCTGAGCCAAATCCTCAACCTCATCTCGACGACCGAGATAATGGTAGACGATATGGAAAACCAGTCGCTGATAGCGTCCAACAATCTCCTCAAAAGCGTGGGGCTCACCTTCCAGAGTGGCCTTGACCAACTGCGCATCTGTTCTGGCCATCCCCCGGAGTATATTACGTGGAGGGATGCCTTTGTTTCACTTTCAATCTTCCCTGCGACTGATCGTAGTCAACATACCATACCTCCCACTGAGTCTTTCCACCAGCGGAAAGACCATGAGCAGAGGCTTTGCGATGTAGTAAGGCAGACGGCTGCCGAAGTGTGCTTCCGACCAGTTGATCAAGCTGTACTTTAAACAGTGGAAGTTCACCTTGGGTGAAAAGAACACGTGCTTGTAGACTGTCAGGTCTCTCTCCTTCAGGAGTATTTCCAGGGGCCCAGGAGCAAAATGGTACAAATGTCTGGGCACATCATCGAAAGCATACCAGTGACGCTGAAACAAACGGGCCTGCAAGCTGTCGAAATTGGGCAGGGAAATAAAAAGCCACCCTCCCGGGCGAAGCAGTTGATGGACTCGCTTGAGCACCTCCCGGGGTCGAGGCAAATGCTCCAGGACGTGCCAGAAGGTGATGACATCAAATGAGCCTTCCCGAAGCTGATGAGAATAGATATCCCCTTCGATAAAAGTGATATCCGGGATCTTCTCCCTCACCAGCCGAACCGTTTGCTCAGCAAACTCCACTCCTGATCTGTTCCACTTCCGAGAGTCAAGTGCCCACAGAAACTTTCCATCTCCGCACCCGACATCCAGGATCCGTCCTCTCCCCACATACCGTTCCACGAGATCCCGCTTTTCTGTCTCCCCCCTCCAGGAACGGCTTTTCTGAAGTTTTCCTGACAGGAAGGCTTCAATGGTGTGAACCGTGTCTCCGTGATAGGTGGGTGGATAGTAATGCTTGATTTCATCCTCACTCAGTGAGGGCGTAGTCCAGCCAAACCCGCAACTTTGGCAGCGCTGGATCTCCCAAGTCTCTTCAGGCCGCTTGAGAACACGGTCAAAGACGGTGGCAAAGGACTTCCCATGCTGACAGAGACAAACCGGACAGTATGCCGTCAACTCCAATGCCTCCTCATGTCGTACCTCAGTGCTTTGGTGCGCTTCTGGCACAATCCAACTTTCGCGTTTTGCTATTCCTGTGTATCATTTTCCCCCATGCAAGAGCACAGGTCAGTGGGCATTTTCTTTCTGATTCTCTTTCTGGTCGTTCTCTATTTTGTCTTCCGGATCTTTCAACCCTTTCTCTTGCCCATCAGTCTGGCTGCCGTCCTGGCCACCTTGTGTTATCCAGTCTTTGATTGGACCTGTCGAAGACTGAGGAATAAGCGCAGCTGGGCGGCTCTACTCACCTGTGTTTGGGTGACGGCCAGCATTATCATTCCCTTCGTCATCCTGTTAATACTCTTGACGGGAGAAGTAACCGAAGTCTACCAGCAGTTTCAGCGTAGATTGGAAAGCGGTGACTGGCAAGTTTTTCTTACTCTGCAGGACAAGCCCTATATCAGACCTTTCGCAGAGTGGCTACGCCAAAATGTCGATTTGGGAGAAATCGACCTTATTGGTAGTTTGGGTGCTGCTCTTCAGCAGGTGAGTCTGTTTTTCCTGCGCCAAAGCACCGCCATCCTGTCCGGTCTCTTCCGCGTCACAGTGGATTTCCTGATCATGCTCGTCTGTATGTTCTTTCTCTTCCGAGATGGGAACCGTCTGATGGAGGTGCTGAAGACCTGGATCCCACTCTCGGAAAACTTTAACCGAGTGATTTTCAAGAAATTCCAGGAGGTCTCCAGTGCCACCGTGATCGGGACCTTGCTGACAGCATTGGCTCAGGGCCTTGCCGGGGGCCTGCTGTACTGGCTCATTGGGATCCCCAACGCACTTTTGTGGGGTTGTTTAACTGCCCTGTTCTCCTTGCTTCCGGTCGTGGGCACAGGCATCGTCTGGGTTCCCTGGGCAATTTTCTTCTTCCTGACCGGATCTTGGATTCAGGGCATTATCCTGGTGGTTGGAGGCCTGCTCGTGGGAGTGCTCGACAACGTCTTAAAGGCAATTCTCATCGAAGGAAGAGCCGAGATGCACACCCTGATCGTGTTTTTAGCTATCATGGGCGGAATCGGATATTTCGGGATCGTTGGCATGATCTTCGGGCCCATCATTGTGGCGCTGGCCCTGACGTTTTTGGAATTGTACAAGATGGAGTTTCAACTGGAAGTTACGGGGCCGAAAGAAGAATGACCCTTTATCAACGCTGGATTCACCGCCTGGAGCACAAACTGACCCTGCGCGATCCGCACCGCAGAATTTTCCCCTTTGACTGGGGCTTGGAGTGGGTCAAGAACAGTCACAATCCCGGTGAGACAGATCCCTTGACCTATCTGAAAAGGTACGCTCAGGAAGCCTTAGGTGACAGCACCGCTTTTTTCAACCCGCCCCCACTTCAGGATTGTGCCATCGAGGATGATGTGTTGACAATGGCCACGCCCACGCCTTCACCCCATCGGGAAAACAATACGGTCTATTGTCGCTTGTTTAGAGCTCGCAGGTCCGAAGCAGCGGTGATCGTCGTTCCTCAGTGGAACGCCGACCCCCAAAGTCATGTGCGGCTTTGCCAGATCTTTAAAAGATTTGGCATCACAGCCCTCCGGCTCTGCCTGCCCTACCATGAACAGCGCCTGCCCGCCCAAATGCAGCGAGCCGACTACATGGTGAGCCCCAATATCGGTCGAACCCTACATGCAACCCGTCAAGCAGTTTTAGAAGTTCGCCAGTTGGTAGCCTGGCTCAGGGAACAAGGCTATAAGCAAATAGCGGTAATGGGCACAAGTGTTGGATCGTGTGTGACCTACTTGGCCTTCGTTCATGACCCGTCGATTTGCACCGGAGTGTTTAACCATGTCTCGTCCCTTTTTGCCGATGTGATCTGGACCGGCCTTTCCACTCGATACATCCGCTGGGGTCTGGAAGGCAACATCTCCCTGGCTGATTTACGTGAATGCTGGGCCCCGATTAGTCCCTGGTTTTTCATTGATCGTCTGAAAAAGTGCTCTCGTCCTCATCTTCTCATCACCGCCAAGTATGATCTCACCTTCAGGCCCGAACTCACTGAAAAGGTCTTGCATCAATATCAGATTCATGACATTCCCTACCAGAGGGTTGTACTGCCCTGCGGTCACTACACCACAGCCAGGTTTCCCTTCAAATATCTGGATGGTTGGCATATGTGTCGGTATCTGATCCGCCAGCTTTCCCCTGATAGTTGAAGAACCCATGCGCAAGAACATTCTCCTGACCGGCCATCCGGGTGTCGGCAAAACGACTTTGTTAAAGAAAATCATCGAACGATGTTCCCACCTGGCACTAACCGGTTTCTACACCGAAGAGATTCGGGAAGGAGGTGTCCGGGTAGGCTTTAAAGCGGTTGCAATGAACGGTAGCTCGTGCGTTTTCGCTCATCGCAGCTTTCAAACCAGCGCAGACCACCGTATTGGGAAGTATGGGGTCAGACCTGAGATCCTGGAGAGGCTGGCCCTTCCTCATCTGTCCCCCTACCGCAAGGCTGCTGATCTGGTGGTGGTCGATGAAATAGCCAAGATGGAATTGCTTTCCATGCCGATCCGAGCAGGATTGCTGGAAGCCTTGGACTCGGATTGCCCGCTACTGGGTACGATCTCCCTGAAGGGCACCGGTGTTATCAAACACGTGAAGGAGAGAGACGACGTGGAGATCTTTAAAATCACCCCCCAGAATCGGGACGTCTTAGGACACCAAGTGTACCGACAGCTGGAGGAAGTGCTGAAGCATAAGAGACAACAGACAACAGACAATAGACAATAGACAATAGACCACAGACCACAGCCGGCAGACCGGCTGAAATTCTAAATCCTAAATTCCAAATCCGGAACTTGGAACTTGGAACCTGGAACGCTCGCGAAGCGCGCTGGAACCTGGAACCTGAAACCCCCTTTATGGTCTTCCCCTCCCCTATCGGTTATCATAAGCCGGTTATGAAGAATCCCTTAGAAGACCAATGGGCTCTCATACTGGGTGCTTCCAGTGGCTTTGGTGCGGCAACTGCCATAGAACTGGCCCGCGCGGGAATGGACATCT
>JAPUKI010000023.1 GCA_027295745.1 Acidobacteriota bacterium | reverse complement strand
GTAGGCGCCCGTCCCCACATTTTCTGAGCCTTCAACCTGGAACCTGAAAAGCGCGCGAAGCGCGCTCCGCCAGCACCACAGCACCACAGCACCACAGCACGAAATCATACGAGAGAATGAAGGATCTCCCGGCCCAACTCTTCCTCTGAAGGAGTGCTTTGGAAGACTTTTCTCCAAACGTCGGGACTTTCCATGCAGGAGTACACGGGAAGGGTTGGATTCTGGTCTTTAATCCAACCCAGGACTTTACGGTACATGTCCACCCGAATCGGCTTGAAGTAACGCATCTTGCCGTCTTCGCTGGGCACCAATTCACCCAGGGGTAGGAAACTACTGGGGAAACGCTTGCGCATCATCTCCTTCAACGGGACCGTCATACGGAGGGACCCCATGGAAATCCAGGAAACCGATGAAGTGGGGATTCTGTCAAAGATCTCCTCGATCAGGTCTTTATAATCCACTTCCCACCTCTCGTAGAAAATTAGGGGATCCAGGTGAAAGGCCACCGGATATCCAACCTCAACACACCGTTCTGCTGCCTCCAGCCGCTCACTGATGGTGGAGGTTTTGTGTTCCTCCCGCTCCTGAATAAAGCGGGGATTCATGGACCAGGAAACCACCGTTCTGCCTCCATGTTCCAGATCCAAAAGGTTTTCGACGCAGTTGGATTTCGTCTTGAATTCCAGGACCGCATTTTTCTGGCTCGCGAAAAATTCGACCAGGGGGACACTGTAGGAGGTCAGAAGATCCAGGCCCAGACTGTCGGCCAGTTCTCCCGTGCCAATGCGGAAGGAGCGATGAGGACTTTCCGAGAAAGCCCCTTGCAATTCCGAGAGCAGATCTTCACAGTTCGCATAGACGGTCAGGTAGGGAAAATTCAGATGCGACTGCAGATAACAGTAGCTGCACTCCATATGGCAGTTACTGGCGTAGTTAATCACAAAGTAGTTACAGCAAACGCTTTTTAGGCCTTCTCTGGCTCGGCTGCCCGGACAAGGCTTAAAGAAACACCCCTTATACTGCGCCAAAATCAACGATTTTTTTGCGCGAGCAAGGGTTGGATTCCATCGTTGAGACTCCTGGAGTAAAGATTCCCGTGAATCAATGTACTCCGTGGGAACCTCGGGTAATCGCTCCAACACATTGCGGGTAATGGGCAGATCCTGGACAGCCCGTTCCACAAAGATTTTTTCCGGTTTATACGGCTTCATAGGGGGCTACGCATAGTTCGGGCTGCCACTCTACAACAATTCCAAGATCTCTCTGACTTCATCGCTCTGGGCTATTTCCTCTAATTTTTGGGCTGTTTCATACAGTTCGTCACTAGTTTGAAAGGCAAAGGAGACATCAATCTTCTCACCCTCAAAATAGCGAGGAGCATGAAACTGAATCCGAGGGGGGAGTTTCAAAGCAGACTTGAGTCTTTCATACTCCTTTTCATGGCTAGAAAGACGGGGGAAGCGCTCTCGATAGAGTACCTCGAAGGCCTTGGCGAAACGATCTGAAAGAGACAAACGTTGGTCCACCTCAATAGCGGCTGCACCGCTTCGTTCCCACAGTACTGGTACGGAGACCCTGGTCCCGGATCCCGATGGAGTCAGGGCTGTTGAATCCCGTAGTTCATCAAGCAAAGCGAACAGCTGCTTTTGCTTGTTTCTGCCCAGCCGAAACTTTGAGACAAGGTTTTGAAAAAGCTCCTGTTCTTCACTTTCCCAGCTCGACATTTTCAGGGCAACTTCAGGTTCCAGCGGATCAAGAATCGCTCGTTGTAACGATTCGGGAAGCCGCGCCAGACTCAAGTACTGCTGGAGATGAAACCGATCTACCGGAATGTCCAATAGCGACATGAAGTCATCCATCAACACCTGATCACTGAGTCCAAACTCATCCCTCAACTTCAAAAGGAGGTGAGCCTTCTCAAGGAGATGCAAAGGACGGCTGACCAGATTGTCCTCCAGAGCCTGGACAAACAGGGTGAGCTTACTCTTTTCTTCTCTGACGATGCACGGTATCTCTTGAACTCCCAACTCTCGGGCTACCTCAAATCTGCGGAATCCGATGATAATTCTGAATCGCCCTGGTCCTGCGGGTTGGACGTGAAGAGGAGAGAGAATGCCGCTTTCCCGAACTGACCGTAGGAGTGGGTCCAGCGGCACCCAAGGAAGAGAAATGGCGAAGAGTCGGTCTTGAGGATCGATTTGGGCGGATTGAATCGTTCTGAGACTGTGATGAAGCTTCTGGGCCATAGAAAAAGAGTCCTATCCTTTAGCAACCTTATCCTTGGAAAGTCATCTGACCTATTACTAACACGATCTGGTGAAGAAGCAATATTTCTGAAATTATTTACCGGTCATGATTGATCGTATGAGCAAACTATGGTAACGTCCCTCGATTCTCTTTGTGGTTTGCGCTTCGCGCGCCCGTCGCAGGGAACAACATCCAAGAAAACCGTTTTGAGGAGGTTAAATACCGTCATGAGCGCCCGATCACTTTGGAAAAATATTTTTACGCCCCTTTTGGTCTTGACCCTTGCCCAAACTGTTGTCGTGGCCCAGTACACCACTCAAGAGTATGCAGCCTACGAGACTGCCATCAATGCTGATCCAACCAAGAGAGAAGGCGCTATCATTGAATTCATCGAAACCAATCCAAGATCAACATTGGTCGAGTATGCGATTGCGAGTTATCTCCAGTTAATGCAGGAATATCAGAACCAAGGACAGTCGCGGAAGGTTTTCGATGCAGGTGAAAAGCTTCTTGCTCTGAAACCCGATGAACTAAACACACTGTATATGACAGCGATCTCAGCTTACCAGTTACAGCAGTTCAACACGGCGACCACCTACGGCGAGAAAGTCTACGTTGAGAAACCTCTTGCTGGTCTTGCTTTTGTCCTGGCCAGCTCTTATGGACAGTTGAAGAATGAAGAGAAACAAGTGGAATACGGGGATAAAGCCTGCGCTGAACTTGCCCCCAAAGATTGCTATCAAATCCTGAGTGCACTGGCCAAGATTTATGCGGGCCGTAAGGAGTGGGCCAAAGCATCCGAATATGCGGAGCGGACCACTGAGGGGCTTGACGCTGCCGAAAGACCGCCCCAAACTCCCGAAGCCGAATGGAACGATTATCTCAACACGGAAAGAGCCACCGCTTACACGATCGTTGGCCGCGAGGCCGCGGAACGCAAGAGCTGGGACGCTGCAATTTCTAACTACGGGAAGGTACTGAGAATATCCAAGGATCCGGCTCTTAACGGCGAGGCCTACTACTATATGGGAATGGGCCAATGGGAACAGAAGCAGATGGACTCGGCCATGGAGGCATTTGCCAGGGGCTCAGTACAACGAGGGGCACCCCACGCCAAGCACTGCCGGCAGTACTTGGAAACGCTTTACAAGTCGAGCCATAACGGCTCATTAGCAGGGCTTGAAGAACTCATTGCGCGCGTGACCCGCTAACCCGCACTTCTTACACCCAGTCTACGTAGGTCCCTGTTTAATTTCCCGATAGCTCGTATCAGGCTGTCCTTTCCCCCTGTCGTCCTTTCATGCTATCGTCAGGGACCAACTCCATGCAGGCTTTAGAAAAAGACTACTTATCCCACTTAAACGAACATCAGAAACTTGCCGTGACACAAGCCGAAGGCCCCATGCTTGTTCTGGCAGGAGCGGGAAGCGGAAAAACCCGAACGATCACTTACAAAATCGTCTATCTCATTGATCAGGGAATCTGCCGACCTGAACAAATCCTGGCGGTGACCTTCACCAACAAGGCCGCCGAGGAGATGCGAAATCGGGTCGAAAAGCTGCTGACCCATCTGGAGGCTTTCCCTCTCGTCTCTACATTTCACTCCTTCGGTGTCCGAGTACTGCGGCGCTACGCCGACCTGATCGACTATGGCAAGGACTTTTCCATTTGCGACAGGGATGATCAAAAAAGAGTCCTCAAAGCCGTCTACAAAGAACTCCATTTCACCGACAGCCAGCTGCCAATGCGTAAGACTCTGGCAGCCATCAGTCGAGCCAAAAGCAACAACTGGACTCCCGCGAAGTACGCTAAACAGTCACGCGATCTGGCCAGCCAGGAAATCTCTCTGATCTACAGCGCCTATGAGCGCTTTCTCAAAGGCTCCAACGCCATGGACTTTGACGACCTCCTTCTGCTAACCGTGAGGTTGTTGACCAGGAACCCTGAGGTGCGGCAGCGGTACGGGGAATGGTATCGTTACATCCTGATTGACGAGTATCAGGATACCAATCGTCCTCAGTACGACTTGATCCGAAATCTGACCGAGGTTCATCAGAACATTACCGCTGTCGGGGACGAAGACCAGTCCATCTATGGTTTTCGGGGCTCTGACATTGGAAACATTCTCCGCTTTGAAGCGGATTTTCCCGGTGCGACCATCATCAAACTCGAACAAAACTACCGTTCGACCCAGAACATTCTCGACGCTGCCAGCAGCCTGGTTTCCAACAACGTCAATCGTAAGGGAAAGGTCCTGTGGACAGATCAACGACCCGGTCCCCTCATCGATCTCCTCGCGGCATCCAACGCCCAAACCGAGGCCGCCTATGTGTCACACAGGATCTCTGAGCATCTTCGGCAGGGAGAAAAGGGAATCGCTGTTTTATATCGAACCAACTTCCAATCCCGGCAATTCGAAGAGGCCTTGAGACGCCTCAAGATTCCTTACAAATTGATTGGAGGAGTCAGTTTCTATCGCCGGAGAGAAATCAAGGATGCCCTCGCTTACCTGCGTGTCGTGGTCAATCCTGATGATAACGTCTCCTTTTTGAGGATTATCAATCAACCTCCACGAGGGATCGGGCAAGTCACGTTGGATCATCTGCATCAAAGAGCCCGTGAGGAGAAGATTTCTCTGTGGCGCGCCCTTCAGGAAGGTCTGGAAGAGAACACCTTTCCGGGTCGAGCTCACCGGGTGCTACAGCCCTTTTTGAGTCTCATCGACCATTGTCAAAACTTTTTGGAACTCCCTCTCCATTTATTGTTGGAAAAGACGATTGAGGCCGCCGGCTTGATCACAACATTCAAGAACGAGGATTCGGAAGACGCTCATAATCGGATTCTCAATCTGGAAGAGCTGATCATGTTGGCTCGAGAG
>JAPUKI010000229.1 GCA_027295745.1 Acidobacteriota bacterium | reverse complement strand
GGGTCATGACGGATTCGGGGTGAAATTGGACTCCAAAAAGATCATACTCGCGATGACGCAAACCCATGATCAGGTCATCCTCGGTCCAGGCGTTCACAAGCAGGCACTCAGGCAAATCCTCTCGACGTAACATAAGAGAATGGTATCGGGTGGCCTCAAAGGGGTTGGGGAGGTCCGACAGCACCGAATCACTGTCATGATAGATCAAAGAAGTCTTGCCATGCATCAGCTGTGGCGCTCGGACCACCTTGGCTCCGAAGGCTTCTCCGATGGTTTGGTGACCCAGGCACACTCCTAAGATGGGAATTTGGGCGGCGAACTCTCGAACCGCAGAGACACAGATACCCGCATTGCAGGGCAGCCCTGGTCCAGGGGATATCACAATACGGTCTGGATTCACCTTGGTGATGTCGGCAAGAGTCACTGCGTCGTTGCGGTGAACCTGGATATCACACCCCAGTATGCCCAGATACTGCACCAGGTTATAGGTAAAGCTATCGTAGTTATCGATGACCAGAATTTTCATGCCAAGTTCCAGGTTTCAAGTTAAAAGCCTTTTCTCCTGACTCCTTCCTCTTGTCTCCTGACTCCTTTCTTCATCCCAGCTGCTCCCCCAATTCCAGGGCTCGAATGAGCACCTCGGCCTTGTGGTAGCACTCTTTGTATTCCAAACTGGGGACCGAATCGGCAACGATCCCGGCGCCGGCCTGCAGATAAGCCTTTCCCTCCTTGAAAACGACCGTGCGAATGGTGATACAGGTGTCGAGATTCCCCGAGTAATCCAGATACCCGATAGCCCCTGCATAAATGCCTCGCCGGATGGGCTCAAGCTCCTGGATAATCTCCATGGCTCTCACCTTGGGAGCTCCGCTGACCGTCCCAGCCGGAAAACATGCCGCCAGCGCATCAAAGCGATTCAACTCGGGGCGCAAGGAACCTCTCAGGGCACTCACCAGATGCATCACATGAGAGTACTTTTCCACGAACATGAGACCCTCTACCTGCACGGATCCGTATTGACTGACGCGCCCCAGATCGTTGCGACCGAGATCAACAAGCATGAGATGCTCGGCCCGCTCCTTCTCATCAGTGAGCAATTCCTCTTCAAGTTTCTCCTCTTCCGCTGCATCGCGTCCGCGCCGGCGGGTACCCGCGATGGGACGATATTGAAGATCCTTCCCCTGGACACGGATCAGCATCTCCGGCGAAGAGCCGGCGATGCTCAAATCCCCCAGCTTGAGAAAGAACATATAGGGTGACGGATTAAGGACGCGCAGAGCTCGATAGACGTTGAAGGGATCCCCTTCAAAATCGGTTTCAAACCGCTGGGAAAGGACCACCTGAAACACGTCCCCGGCACGGATGTACTCCTTCACCTTTTCTACTGCGGCATAAAAGCCTTCCTGGGAAAAGCTGGATGTGACTTTCTTGGGTGAGCTTTCGGGAGAGTCACCGAGTTCGCGAGACGCAAACAGAGTGTCTGTCCCCGATTTCCCCTGACTCCCCAACAGCCTTTCCTCCAGTTCGTCCACCTTCTTCTGCCCCTGGTGGGACAGGATAATGATCTGGTGCTTCAGGTGATCAAAAGCCAGGATCTCAGAGTACAAATCCATGAGCACGGGTCCGGAACCAGCCTCCAACTCAGTGCTACTCGCCCCCTTCAATTCCGGTAATCGTTCAAACTCCCGGACCATTTCGTAGCAAAAGGCACCCACAGCTCCTCCGGTAAAAGGCGGAAGATCCGGGTGGGATGGGCGTTTCTCCGAAAAACTGCAGCGGAAGTCTGCGAAACTACCTTGGAAGCTTTGATCAGGATCGACTCCAATGAAGGAATAGCGCCCGATCTTCTCTCCGCCTTCGACCGATTCCAACAGAAAGGCCCGCTCGGCATCCCTGGAAATTCTCAGAAAGGCCGAGACTGGCGTGAGCAGATCTGCCAAGACTGACTTATGATAAATCATCCTACGTTTCACTACATTCCGTGTTCACTTGGTGAAAATAAAAAGGCCGTGGAGAAATTCTCCACGGCCTTTGAGCTTTGATCTCTACTGGACCCTATGAAGATTACAGTTCCCCGGCGTATGGAGTCTTAGTTGTACTCGATCCGCCAGAAGCAACTGCAAATAATCATATGGCCTTCCTCACCTCTTAGGATAGGAGGACCCGGCCCTCTAAGTCAAGAAATTTTTTCCCGTCTCTGTTCTGTTGTCAGCTGTCACTGGACACGCTTGCTCTAAAGTTAGGATAGTGCTAGATTTCGAATTTTCGTCACGAGGAGGCCAGGGGAATCCAATTCCGAAGTTAAAATGAGGCAGGTCGGATAAGGCGGAGAACAAGTCGCCGTGAATGAAGCAAACCTCAAAGGAGCAATACCATGAATAGAATCCTTGTCATTTTTCTAGGCCTCACGGTGCTCAGTTTCGGCTGCGGACCAGCGGAAACACCAGAGCAGCCCGCCGAGGAGGTTCAAGCTGAGGAAACAGCGGAACCATCACTTTATGATCGCCTGGGCGGCGCCCATCCCATTGCTTCCGTGGTCGACGACCTTATTGACAGAGTCGCAGCCAACGATGCCCTCAACGCCAATCCGGCCGTCGACGAGGCCCGAAAGCGGGTCCCCACACCGGGACTCAAATTCCACCTCACAGCCATGGTTTGCCAGGCAGCCGGCGGACCTCAGCAATACACCGGGCGCTCCATGATTGAAGTTCACCAGAATATGAATATCACAGAGGAAGAGTGGGAGATCTTTCTAGTGGACGTGAACACGACTCTGGACAAGTTCCAGGTTCCTGAACAGGAACAAAGCGAGCTGTTTGCCATAGTGGAGAGCACCAAGGGCGACATCGTGATGGGATTATGAACGAGAGGCCATTGGGCTGCCGC
>JAPUKI010000228.1 GCA_027295745.1 Acidobacteriota bacterium | reverse complement strand
GTCAGGGCTAGAGAAAATTAGAGCGAGTCGATCCGAAAGAGCCAGACCCGAGCGTTCCGAGCTGTCTGTTCTGGTGTTCTCTCCCGTGGTGTTGTCTCCTCTTGGCCTGGAGTCCTCCGCCTCCTACTGTCAAAAACCTCATTCACCATGTCCAGATCTTCTATCCTTGTGCCACGTGCCTTGTAGACTTTGCCCCCTACCCTAACCCTCATGTTCGGATCCTGAACCAGGTACTGGGCCCAACGGCTTTCGCCTCCTGCTGCAGAGGTGACATAAAGGTCCCCATTGTAAACAAGAGACCCGATGTTGACCGAATAGGGATCAGAGGGTCGTACCTCAATGCTCACGCTACCGTACTCTCGTGCGAAGCTCCAGTCAGTCACCGGACCCGGTACCTCCTCTCCAGTGAGACGCCTGCCGGGGATGCGACTATAAGGATCACTGGGGATCAGGATGAGCGAGAGCATGGTCACCTCCCAGAGGACCAAAGCAACCGCTATCACCTTGAGCACTTTTTTCAGCATGAGTTCTCTCCTGAACCGACCTATCGCGTTATCAGCCAAACCCAACATGCAGTACTGACTGCCAACACCAAATAAACCGCAAACCATGCAGAATCTGGATTAAAGCGCCGCTTTTGCTCCTCGTCTCTGGACACCGGCCAAGCAATAAAATACAGGGACGCTCCCAAACAGAACACGCCAAGGCCCGTCACGCTCATGGCACTGTTGGCCCGAGCGATGGTCATGGTCGCGCCATTTAGAATGAGGCCGACAAGGACGATAAGAGCTCCAACCACTAAGATGACAAGCTTCATAGGTTATAGACTCTAGCGCCTAAAGGGTTGCTGTGCAAGGGCAGAGATCCTTTGCGTCGATGATAGCCCGAAAAGAAGGGGGGGGGTGACTGACCCTTATCGGCCGGCCACGATTCTGCGGATGGTCACCGCATCCAAGGCAGGACTCTTGACCGGATCATTCCCCTGAACGACGGCTACAACGTCACTTTCCGTAAAGAGCTTCCTGACATCTGGAGGAATCCCGTCGGGCTCCGGTTCGCTTCCTATCTTTTCTACCATCTCGGGATGATCGGTCAGATAGTCGGCCAGAACCGGCCATCTCAATTCCAGGAGGGTCCACAACACCAACGGCTCTCTTTCAATATCGCAGTCTCCGAGTAGAGCGATAGCCTTCCTCAACGCATAAGCATTGACAAATCTCTTCATGGCGCGAGGATTGGGTTCCAGCAAATCGACAAAGGGCTGCAAAAGGTGCTCGGTTTGTTTCCGAGCCGCAGGTTTCATGATTCGCTTAGCGGCAACGCCCAGCATGGTCTGCTTGACGAGCAGGTCGCCTCGATACTCCCGAATCTTCCACATGAGCGCATCTTCGTCCTTCTCCTTGCCAAGAATTCTTGTGGCTTCCTTCTCGGCACGACGAAGGGCATCTTTTGATGCTTTAGGGCCCTTGGACTCCCTGATCCGTAGGAGGTGATCCCAATATTGTCTCTGGGTCGTAACCGCCATCTGCGGTACCGGAGCAGAGATTTGGAACATCTTCTCCAGGAATAAATGGGACAGAGAGCGTCCCACCCCGCCGATCGACCCCTTGAACTCTTGGTATGAATGTTCATAACTTGCTCGGAGCCACTTCCGGTCCGCGGCCACGACAAACACGACGTTCGAATCGTGAAAAAGGGTCTGAATGGCCTGCAAGAGCTCTACAACATAGCTCCCATGGCAGCGATCAAGGTCGTCAATAAAGACGGCGAATGGCTGGCAGGCACCTTGAACCATCTTCTTGAAATGCCGGACAATGACCGCCACGGGATCGCGGTGATGTTCCATAAAGATCATAGCCGAGCGCCTTGACCCCATCAGCAGAAAGCGACCGATCAGGACACCCAGACCCCAGAGCGTCATCAAGCCGGCCAGGGTCCTGAGTATGATCTCAACACTTGCTCCCACAGCCATTCCTGTCCCGAACCAGACCGACCAGAGAATCAGGGCTCCTATCAGAATGTGATGAGCCCGACCGGCTTGGAAGCGCCACCAGCGGTCTCTGATCATGAGCCGAAGCGAACGCCACAGGCTAATCTTTCTGAGTACGCGGTGCCTTTTTCGGTAGATCGCGTTGAGCAGTGCCCACCAGGACGGGCCAATCTGCTGATGGCGCCAGGCGTTGAAATCAACCACCAGCCACTTTTTGCCCACCGCACCTGAACTAAGCTCCTGACGCAGGAAGTTGAGCACGGAAGTCTTTCCCGAACCCCAGGGTCCGTAGATCAACACCCCGAAAGCGTCCCCAGGCACCTCTTCAGTCCTGCCAGTGGCAGTCCCGTTAGCTTTGCGCCTGGCCCAGACCTCCTGAATTCGTGCTGCTAAAATTTGGGCAAAGGGCCTTCCCCCCAGCTCATCGACCTCCGTCGGATCATCCGAAAGAGTGGGTACGGCGTCAGTGGGAGTTCCTTGCGATCCCCCCGGTTCCTTGAACTCTCTTGGCTCCACCGCTTCGGGGGTTGGGGCAGCTGGTGGAGGCTCCTCTCTTGGCTCCACCGGTTCGGGGTTTGGGGCAGTGGGTGGAGGCTCCTCTCTTGACTCCACCGCTTCGGGGTTTGGGGCAGTGGGTGGAGGCTCCTGGACCATTGCCAGCCCACCTGACGGGTCTGCCAGCGGCTCAGTGACCCTCTCTGGGGGGGACTCCATGTCATCCGAGTCCCTGGCACCCCCATCCAGGACCGCAACACTCAACTGCTGGGGTGTCAGGTTTACCGCATCCGCTAACATGGTGCCCGTGAGATCTGCTTCCTTGAGGTTCGCTCCTCTGAGGTTAGCTCCCTTGACGATGGCGTCCCGGAGCTCCGCCTGACTGAGGTTCGCATTGTTCAGGTTGGCTTCACTGAGATCCACCTGATTGAGCTTGGCCTCGCTCAGATTTGCTCCCATGAAGTTTGCCCCCATGAGTTTGCTTCCAGTCAGGATCGCCCCTTTGAGCTTTGCCTTGGTTAGATCAGCCTCGCTGAGATTCGCTCCCATGAGGTTCCCCTGTCTCAGGTCCGCCCCCTTCAGGTTGGCTCCTATGAGATTCGCTTCGCTCAGATCCGTCGCACTCAGATTCATGCCATGGAGGTCCATCTCCATGAGCTCCCCTTTGTAAAGGTTGGGACTCTCCTGGGGATTTTTCTTCCTCCACTTGTTCCAGGCCTTTGTGCCTTTCCGTAGGATCTCCAGATGTTCCGGCTTAGCCATTGTGCTTACCTCATCAAAGCAACCAGTCCATGCCCCAAGTCACGAAGCTCTATGCCTTCTCAAGAGGCATCTGGACATCACAATTCAAGGATTGCCAAAGCAAACCCACTTAATCCAGTGTCCTATAAATATTGATGGCCGTTCAAGCCGGGCTCCCAAAGCCCGGTACTTCCTCACTTCGAAGGCAGCGCCCTTGAAGGCCCCCACCCTCCCCGCTATACTCTCGAAAGAGCAAGGTCCAGGTGAGATGAATCAGTGTGCGAAGTCAGTGTTATTCCCAATTGCCAGGTCCGAGGAGGTACCATGAGATTTTACGGAGCGAAAGAACTGAGCAGGAGTTTCCGGACGGTCCGGGAGAACACCATCACGATTGCCGAAGAGATTCCGGAGGATCAGTACGACTTTCAAGGGGCTCCTGACACCCGAAGTGTGTCACAGCTGCTGACCCACATCGCGCTGGCTTTCCACTTCCAGCACCAAATCCATGCCCTGGAGGGCCTGACCACTCTTGAGGGATTTGACTTTCAAGCGGCCATGCAGCCCCTCAGATCTCAGGAGCAGCAGACGAGAAGCAGGGATGAGATCATCGAGCTGCTGCGGGGCAACGGCCAGAAGTGGGCCGAATGGCTAGAAGGACTATCCGAGGAGTTCCTGGCAGAACTTGTGGGCATGCCGCAAGGCGTGAAGCCGGCCGAAAAAAGCCGCTTTGAGATGATTCTCTCAGTCAAAGAGCACGAAATGCACCACCGGGGCCAGCTCATGTTGATCCAGCGAATGCTGGGCCTGGTGCCACACTTGACGCGCCAGATGCAGGCCCGCATGGCCCAGAAGTGAGGTTAGTGCACTGAATACCTCACTCGATCAGACCCGTCTCTTTGAAGTATCGTTCTGCCCCTTTGTGGAAGGGAAGGACTGGCCCGAGGACTGCCATCTCGCGGCTGAAATCTTCCATCGAGGGATGGATCGCCCGGACCTCATCCAAGTGCTCCAGTATAGCTTTGGCGATTTGATAAACTAACTCTTCGGGGATGTCCTCGCGCACAAGAATGAGGTTGGAGGTAGCCAAGGTAGGGATATCCTCACTCAAGCCATAGACTTCGCTGGAGATGGATGCGGATACGAAATAGGGGTATTTTTCTGTAACCCTCTTGGTGTATTCATCGCCCACCGGCAACATTCGATATTTGTTTGTTATGGCAAACTCCAGGAGAGAAGGAGCAGGTGGAGCCATATACAGTACCGCAGCGTCAACACGATGGTCTCCCAAGGCTTGCAGTGAGTCCCGGAACGGCAAATAGATGGGGGTAAAATCCTCAAAGGATATTCCCATCTCTTGATACACCTCTCTTTGCCTGGGAATCGCCCCATGTCCGGGAGGACCCAACACGACCCTTTGTCCCCCTATGTCCTCCACGGCCTTTAAGGGAGATGCTTCGAGCACGACCATCTGAAGATAGCCAAGCTGGAAGGTTGCTATGAGAGTGCGGAGATTGCTAAAGGTCTGCCTATAGGGAGGGTCTCCCTGGTAACCATTTAAGGCAGTGGCTGCGATGGAAAGCCCTATATCGGCTTGTTTGGTGCCCAGAAGGCGTACATTTTGAACTCCACCCTCTGTAGTCTCGACATTGACCTGAACTCCGGGGACGTATCTGTTGATGATGTTCCCAATCACTCCACCAATGGGATGCCAGCTGCCTCCGCTCGGGCCCGCAGCAATACTCAATAAGGTTTCCCTTTGCCCACAGGTGGTCAAAGAAACAATGGCAAACAGTGCAACGATGATCCTGGTAACTGCTCTTGTCATCACTCTAACCGGCCTTTTCACCCATTATAGATGGAGTCACCCGATATTCCCAAATTTTGATCTGTGCAGAGGAAAAAGAGCGCCCCGATATCTCTGCCTGGAAGTGCGGTAGCTGAAGGGAGGTCCTCACATGTTTTGGTGATCTCTATCACTGAAAAGCTCTTGGGATGTCACTAGAATCTTCTAGAATCAATAGTTGGCGAGATCTCTCACGACTACGAGAGATTTTGTCTAAAGGTGAAACGGCCCTTATTGGGTGGCTCACTAAACATGGGAATGGTTTTGAAAGGGGGATACGAAGTATGATTGGCAGAAAAATACTTGTATTTGTCAATATCTTGGGTTTCTTAAGCCTTGCCACTCTGTCCGCCCAGAACACGGCTTTTGAGGTGACAACTGCGCTGGTAACGACCAAGATCGAAAACCGGGTGCCAGAGACACAAACATCAGAGAACAGGTTTCCTGCCACCGTGGACAAGCTCATCTATTTCACACAGCTCGAAGAGGCCGCAGCGCCCACCACAATCCTCCACGAATGGTACTGGGAAGGGAAATTGCTTGCTAGCGTTCCGCTAGCGGTAAAGGCTGAACGTTGGAGAACGTGGAGTTCAAAAACCATCATGCCCCACCAGACCGGGAGCTGGACTGTAGTCTCGAAAAGGCCAGATGGTAGTACAGCTCAAAACACTTCTTTTTCTATCGACAACGATATGCGGACTGTCCAACTGCACATTGAAAGCAATCCTAGTGACGCCATTGTGTATGAAGGTAGCACTATCTTGGGAACTACGGGAACCGATGGTCTGAACATAGTCTGGTTCTGGGAAGAAGGAGAATACACACTGGATATTACGAAGCCTGGCTATCAGTCTGGGGCAATCAAGCTCACGGTTGAAGACCCTATCACTCGCGTCCAGGAAGTCGTCCAACTACAGGGAAACCCGTAGCCTCTGAAACAAGAGTTACTTGAAGGCTTCCTGCAGGGGCTCTGGTGGGCGGTTGTTCAGGGGGGCCATGCTCTTCGTTCTCCGCGCTAACCGGGACGGCGGAAGTCCAGCAAATACTCAAAGGTCACACCCATCGTGATGCAGTTGCTGGGCCAGCCAAAAATGCCGATGCGATTCACGATATTGGTGCGATCCCAGATGATGATGTTACGCAGCTCGTAGCCAACATTCTGGAGAGCCTCGATCAGGGCCACGTGGATTAGGATCCTTTTGCCCTCCCACCATATATCCGGCACATTAATGACACAGTGAGCCTTGGGCCGCAGAAACGGCAGCAGGTTTGCGTAGATGCTTGCCATCTGATCAGCGTACTTCTCAAGCGGTAGAGTGCCCAAATCACGTGAGTCCTGTGCATACTGTTCGACTCTCATGTACTGTTTATTTTTCCGATCTTTGGTCCGTCGGCTCTTGTTTTTTTCCTCCGAGTGAGAAGGTTTGCATAGGGCGGAGAGGTGAGAATGAGCGAGAGGGTTTCTTCCTCTGGATAATGCGAGATTCTTCGTGCATCTTCGTGAAAGGCAATCTGACGACACTTTCCGCTCAAGTTGTCTTGTCCCCATCTCTCACGACAGAGGTCAATGTAATTCTTCTGTAGGTCGAAGCCCACTGCATTTCTGTCAAGGTCTCGAGCCGCAACCAAGGTGGTTCCCGATCCCACAAAGGGATCAACCACCAGCTCTCCTTGGTGCGTAAAGAGCTCCTCTATACACCTCCTTAGCCAGAGAGATCGGGAAAACAGCTGGATGGAGCTTCTTGTCGCGTACGTCCCTTCCTTCATAAGTGGAACTGCCACACACCCAGCTGTGCTTTGAGCCCCTCCTTTGGTGACATGCAGTTGAGGTGCTTGGGTGAACAGGAACAGATTCTCTGGCACCGGATGTCAGCTTGGGCTATTTTTTTGAGTTTATGTGACGACCACCACCCCAATACATACTTTTTTTGGCTATCCTGTCTGAGATGCACAAACAAACTATCGCTGGGAAGACCCTCGCTACAGGACTCAGGCACCACCGGGAGCACAGATCCTGGAGTTGGGAGACCATCTCCCAGGAGCTCGAGCGAGCGATGGGTCAGACGGCCCCCCCCCAAACCAGTGTCTTCGGATACTCCACTGGAGAAGTGGAGCGACCGAACGTGCTGGTGGAGCGATATATTCAGGAGGCGATCAATAAGCGCAGGATCGACTCAATTCAAGAGCCAACAAGCCAGAGTCAAATACACTTTAGCGAGCTGGTTGAGAACGCCCGGGATCTCATCTTCCGCTATCGTCTTGCACACCCGCAAGGCTTTGAATACATGAGCCCGGTGGTCCAAGAGATGCTGGGCTACACCCCAGAAGATTTTTACGCCGACCCCGGCCTGATCCACAAGCTCATTCACCCCCAGGACCGGCAGAGACTGGAGCAGGCTCTCCAGGGAAAAGGTCCGCATCATGAGCGGGCGACTCTTCGATGGGTGCACAGGAACGGGGGGATGCTGTGGATTCAGTGGGTGAATGTGCCCATCTATGACGAATCCGGAAACCGAGTGGCCATTGAGGGCATCGCCCGCGACATCACCTCCCAGGTGGAGGCGGAAGCAACCGCCATCCACTTGGCCGCCATTGTCAAGTCCTCCCACGATGCCATCATCAGCACTGCACCAGATGGCTCAATTGTCAGCTGGAACGCCGCCGCGGAGCAGCTCTTTGGCTACACGGCCCAAGAGGTGATCGGACGCAGCGCCGCAATCCTCCGGCCAGGGTACCAAGAGGGCCAGTATTCTGAGATCTTTGAGAGGCTCATAAAAGGCGAAAGGTTAGAATATTCTGACACGGTAGGGGTTTGCAAAAACGGTCAGCGAGTTCACCTCTCTGTAAACATCTCTCCCATCCGAAATAACGAAGGCCAGCTCATTGGGTTTTCCGCTATTGCCCGCGACATCATCGAGCGCAAGTGGGCCGAGGAAAAGAGTCGGAAGAGCCAGGAACGCTACCACCAGCTGTTCGAGAACGCGCCAGATATGATGGCTGTGATTTCCTATCCGGACGGAGAGGTCCTGGAATGCAACCAGACCCTGGTGGATGAGGTTGGCCTGAGCAAACCAGAAATTGTGGGGCGTTCCTGGCTGAAACTGTATCCTCCCGATTCCCGAGAGACGGCCCAGGAAACGTTCACGACCTATGTCCAGACAGGCAAACTGCCCTGGAAGGAGCGTACCCTCCTGCGAGCCGACGGAAGCAGCTTTCCTGCTCTCGTACAGGTGATGCCGATCCGTGATGAAGCGGGTAAAATTGTGGCCACTCACGTCACCTGGCGAGACATCAGCGACCTGAAACAGACCCAACAGGCTCTAGAGCAAAAGGAAAGAGAGCTATTCGCGTCTCAAAAGATGGAGGCCATTGGAACCTTGGCCGGTGGCATTGCCCATGACTTCAACAACCTTCTGACCGGCATTCGAGGCTACGCACAGTTACTGCAGGAGAAACTAGAGCCCGCCTCTCCTCAGAGCAAGGATGTTCTTGAGATACTGGCATGTTCCGATCGTGCTGCAGCCCTGACGGCTCACCTTTTGGCCTTCAGCCGAAGACAACTCTTCGACCCCATAGTCCTCCATCTCAACTCAGTGATCGAAAACACTTGCAAAATGCTCGAGCGGCTGATTGGAGAGGACATCAACCTGAACTTCGTGGCTGCCACGAACCGAGACAATATTCGGGCCGATTCGGGTTACATCGAGCAGGTACTGATGAATCTGGCCATCAATGCAAGCGACGCCATGCCCGATGGGGGCACACTCACCATCACAACTTCCCAGGTGAAGGTGGAACAGAACACTGTCAAGAATGACACCACACTGGAAGCTGGCCGCTACGTTTCACTGGTCGTAAACGACACTGGCTGTGGAATGGATCAAGCGACACAGCACAGGATCTTTGAGCCTTTCTTTACCACCAAGGACGTGGGCGACGGAACAGGTCTGGGTTTGTCCACCGTCTATGGCATTGTCAAACAGCACCACGGTTACATCTGGGTAGACAGCCAACCCGGCGAAGGGTCAACCTTCACCATCTATTTACCTTCCACGGATCAAGAGGTGGAAAATTTGGCTCAAGAGATCAAGCAAGAGGGGACACCCAAGGGCTCGGAAGTGATTCTGGTTGCAGAGGACGAAGAGCCGGTGCGCGAAATCCTAGACCGTGTCCTGAAGGAGCTGGGATACACGGTTCTCTGCGCGAGCCATGCGCAAGAGGCGGAAGCACTGCTCTTGAAGCACAATGGTGAGATCGACCTTCTTTTGAGTGATGTCATCATGCCTGGCCGAAGCGGCCCAAGTCTGTATCGCAGGCTCAAGGACAAGCGTCCCTCCCTGAGGGTCTTATACATGTCCGGCTATGCCGAAACCATGTTCGGTTCCTTGGATCCGTGCGCTCCCTTCCTTTCCAAGCCTTTCACCCATGAGATCCTGGCACAGAAGGTGCGAGAGGTACTCGATGGCAAGAAAGTGGAGGCTGGGCCATAAGCGCTTCACCCAACTTCCGCCCCAACCTGTAGGGAGAAGGAGACCATGACACTAAAGACAGCTACCAAAATTCTTATTGTCGACGATGAGTTCTACATTCGGGACATCCTCTCGCAATGGCTAACGGAGGAGGGATACGAGTGTGTCACCGCCGGGAACGTCGACGAAGCCTGTAAGCTACTGACAGAGCATAGCTTCTCTCTGGCCCTGTTGGATATGATGATGCCCGAGAAGCCGGGAACCGTCATTCTGCACAGACTCAGGGAAGACCACCCGCAGGTCGCCGTTCTTATGGTGACTGCTTTGGACGATCCTGGGATCTCCGCGGAAACCCATCGCCTTGGTGCTTACGGATACATCACCAAACCGTTCGATCGCGATGAGATTGTCGGTAATATTGCCAGTGCGCTGCGGCGGCGTGAAGAGATGCTGCAAGCCGGAGAGTCTCAAAAGCGCCTGGAGCAAGAGCTCCGGGAACTGAAATCCAGCTAGCCCGGACTATGCATTGGTTCTCGCCATGAGCCACTCGTGGCAAGCCACTTCGTGGCACGCGGCGAAAGTGGCACCTGGCTTCCCTACTCCTCGGAAAGAGCAGGCACAGAGGAGGCGTCGGGCGGATCCGGGATCGACTCCAGGTATTCGTAGATGTCCCGCAGCTTTTCGTCGGTCAGTACTTTGGGTGAGTAGGCCGGCATGACATTGGGAGGCCGCCGGACCACGCTGGAGAAGGCCGCAAAGGGCAGCGGATCGGGGGCAAGGC
Organism: Acidobacteriota bacterium; assembly: GCA_027295745.1. Lineage (GTDB taxonomy): Bacteria > Acidobacteriota > UBA6911 > RPQK01 > JADFOI01 > JADFOI01. Next base: position 2,844 of record JAPUKI010000228.1, on the reverse strand, counting down.
GCGGGCCGCCCCCTCCATTGCCATCATAGCCGTGGCATTGATAGCAGCCCATTTCGATGTACTCCTCACTACCGGGTGGGAACTGGTCCTCTTCTTGCGCGCCCGCCCCTCTCATCCTTCCGCCCAGCACCAGAGCGGCGACCACTACAATGAGGACAAGCAGGGTCTGCTGACGATTCTTGCTCTTCATGGCTGTACTCCTTAACGAGGCTGGCACACAACATCCACCAGAGCGCACCCGCCCTGTTCCACCACATCAACGGCGCGTTTGAAGGCCCCGGCCAGCTGAGTGGGGTCGCTGATCGGTCCTTCCGCCCACACCCCCATGCTCCTGGCCAAAGCGGCATAGTCAATATAGGGATCCTCAAAGACATTGCCAATCTTGGCCGGGCCGTCGACACCGCGCTGCCGCCGTGCCGCGATACGCTGGATATGCATCACCTCCTGGTGATAAGCGCGGTTGTTGTTGATCACCATGAGAAGGGGAATGTCGTGATGAGTAGCGGTCCACAACGCCCCCGACGAGTACATAAAATCACCGTCGGCCACAACGCTGACCGACAGGCGGCCATGTTCGCGGTTTGCCAGCGCAGCGCCAATCGCCGCCGGGGCTCCGTAACCCAGTCCCCCGGCGCCCGAGCCCCCGATGTACTGGTAATGCTTGTTCATCGTCCAAAAGCGTCGCGCAGAGCCGCCCAATTTCTGGGACACCAGAGACCAGTCGCGGTCCTTGATCTGCTGCCACAGCTCGATCATGAGCCGGGTGGTGCTGACCGGACTGGAGTTCCAGCCATAGGCGGCTTGCTTGCGGGCCTGAGTGCGATTGTTCTGGAAGCTCCTCCGAAACTCATCCTCACGGGCAGCGTTCTGGGAGCGCCGCTGGGCTGTCATTGCGCGCTTGACCTCCTCAATCAAAGCCGGCAGGGATGCCTGGGCATCACCGGCGATGGAGAGATCAACGGGCTGGTAGCGCTGGAAGTTCTGATAGTTGGCCTTGAGGTACACGTCGTTTAGGCCCAGACTGATGAGCTTGACGTCGGGACTCAAGACGCGCCGCGTCTCACGGTGGACAAGATCGCGCATGCTCCAGACCGTCCTCCAGAAACTGCCCACCTCCAATCCCAGGACGACGTCGGCCTCGCGCACCAGGCGCCCCGATTGGTAGAGATGGTGATCGTTGGGAAAGTTCATACGGCCACCCCCGGCTGACACCGGTATCTGCAGCAACTCGGCAAGCTCCACAAGATCCTTCATTCCCTCGGGCGTGCGTGCCATACTTCCGGCCATGATTACGGGACGCTCTGCATTCACCAGCATTCGCGCCACCTCACGCAAGGCGCCGGTCTCGCCCTGGGACGGAACCGTCGGTCTGAAGGTGGGAATGGGCGGCCGGTTATCACCGACCTCCATTTCCTGCAGGTGGCCGTCCAGAGTGATCACCACCGGTCCCATGGGCGGCGTAGTAGCAATCTTGTAGGCACGCATCAAGGACTCCGTGAAATGGGCCAGAGAGTAGGGAGTGTCGTCCCATTTGGTGAAGTCGCGCACCAGCTTGGCGCAGTCTTGGGCCGCATGGGACCACTCTGCGCCGGGTCGCCGGTCGGCGGCGTCCAGGTGATTTCCAGCAAAGATGATCAGCGGCACGTGGTCGGCATAAGCATTGTAGACTGCCATGGACGCGTGCTGCAGGCCGACCGTGCCGTGGCATAACATGGCCAGGGGCTTATAGGCGATCTTGGAGTACCCGTGGCCCATGGCTATGGCAGTTTCTTCGTGCAGGCAGGTCACGAATTCAGGCGCCTTGTTGCCCCCATAGTTGACGATCGACTCTTGCAGCCCCCGGTAACTGGAGGCCGGGTTGGCGGTTATATAGTCGATGCCCAGGCTTCTAATAACATCGACCATGTAATCGGAAGCCGCATTCTGGACAAAATAATGGGCGGCCTCGTCTGTGGTATAGCCATCGGGCGGCTCCACTTCCATCCCGGCGAGGGAACTCGAGGACGGCAAAGCGGCCGCTACACCCCCCATTTGCCCCTGGGCAAGCGCGCTGCCTGTTCCTGATTGCGCAGCCAGTCCCGACAGCGTGCCGGCGACCGCGACCCCCTTCAGAAAATCACGTCTGGTGGTCATGTTGTTGTCTCCTTGTTCTTGATGCTTAATGCAGGCCTCATAGCCAATGGCCTTACTTTACCTCCTCGGTCAGGTTTCTACAACCCCTTTTTTGCATCGTTACGGGGCGGCTGAGGCGCGGCAGATTCAGACGCCTCATGCATCTTGCCAGCTCCCTGCAGGATCGGCCAGGACAAAACCCCAATAGGTGACCGCAGTCACAGTTTGTTGGTCCGCTGCTGTATAAACTGCTCTTTGAGATTCGTCAACGCCGCTTCAGTGGTGTTAGGTGTGTGAAAAAGGCCGGAGAGTCTTCTTGGACTTAGATCTACATAAGCTTCTCGACAGTCATGAGCTGCAAAGTACGCCTCTCTTGAGAGGCGTCGAGCTTGAATCGATCCAGGCTCTGCTGGAGGGCTGTCCGATACAGGAGTTAAAAAGAGGCGACGTGCTGATCAGAGCCGGTCAGCGGAATCGCTTTCTCTACCTGGTCCTGTCTGGTCGTTTGAACATTCACCTGAAAGAACATACGCTCAACCCAATCGTAGAATTGCAACCTGGAGAGGTGGCCGGCGAACTGTCCGTCATTGATTGTCAGGTGACTTCGGCCTATGTTGTGGCCGCCGAGGACTGCTGTGTGCTCCTGCTGGACGAAAAAACCATCTGGGCCCTGGTTGATTTTTATCCCATTGTGGCCCGCAATCTACTCTTCGTCCTGGCCCAGCGTTTGCG
>JAPUKI010000227.1 GCA_027295745.1 Acidobacteriota bacterium | reverse complement strand
TCCGCATTCTCTCTCACCCGCTCCTGGGGAACAGCCACACGGGAAATCCAGGCATGCAGGCCAAACAGTAATCCGCTGTAGGCAAGATCGCTCAAGAGGGTACGGCCCAAGTAGGGAATCCCCCCAAGATAGCAGGCCATGAGCCCGGATGCAGTGAGCGGGTAAAAGGAGATTCCCGACAGCCACATTCCGAAATTAGTGATCAGGAAAAACTGCCCACTCCCCAACACAGCAGCCCCTCCAATTCGCAAGGGGTTCTCGGTTGTTCGCAGATGGCAGCCGATCCAAACATAGATCAAAAAGCTGCCACAGACAAAGGGGGTGACCAGGGTATAGGCAGGATAGCCGAAGATGATTCCCATGATGGGATCGGTCACCAGAACAATGATCACGGGTATTGCATAGGCTTGCCAGCCGCGCAGGCGAGCGCCCGCAAAGAGGCTAAACCCGCCCACTGGGACCAGGTTAGGTAGATGGGGAAGCAATCGAAGCAGCCCACCCACCAGTGTCAAAGCCAGGGCCAAAGGTCGCGTGTGTCCCTTCGAACTATTGTTCTCTTTTGTTTTCATGATGGATCTCCTTTTCTAGAAGCTGAGGTCAAGACCGGCCAATAGAGTTCTTCCCATTGACTCGAACCCGGCAAATTCCGTGTACTGCTTGTTGAAAATGTTTTCACCCCGAAACACCAGCGCCACGTCGCTTCCTGAGTCCGAGAGTTGGACAATGGGTACGACCACGCTGAAGTCCACCTTCCAATAGGCGGGTAAGACCACCCGGGCGCTTGAAAAGTCGGGAAAGAATAGAAAGTCATCCCGCTCGCCCTTGTACTTGAAATCGATCCGGAGTTTGTATCGGTCTTGTCGAAACTCCGTATAGATTCCTCCCATGTGCCGGGGGCGTCTCAGGAGTTGCTCACCTTCCACGAAGCCTCCGCCTGGAACGGATCCAGCGTCCGTCACCTCGGTGTGGGTGAAGGTATATTGGCCACCCAGGCGGAGCTCTCCTGTAGGCGATAGGAAACCTTCCAGTTCCAGTCCCTGGCTCCTCGCCTTTTCCACATTCAAGTAGTTTGAAGTGCCCGGTGCCACAAGGAAACTGAACTCGATGAGATCGCTGAATCGATTGAAGAAAACCGTTCCCGATACTCCTGCCCGGAGGTTTCTGGAGACATAATCCAGGCCGAAATCGGTGGCCAGGTTTTTCTCGGGGCTCAAGTCTTCATTCCCCACAATGCCGAAGGAGGGCAACCCTGCAATTTCGATAAAATTGGGTGCCCGATAACCGTTCCCCAAGCTGGTACGAAGCTTGAACTCGTCATTGATCAGATAAGCCGCCGAGACACTGCCGGTGGCGAAACTCTTAAAGCGGTTATTGTTGTCATAGCGGCCCCCAAAGGTCAGGAAAAACCGGTCGGCCCAGGAAAACTGTTCCTGAATGTAGACGCCCACACTGCGCCGACTCAGGTTATCCGTTTCTGATGCCTCCCTCTCATAAGAAACTCCGGTTGTGATCAGATGGCGAGGGTCCAGTTGAAAGTTGTTCTGCCAGTCCAGGTAATTTCTGTTTTCACGGGTTTCAAATGTGGAGTCAAAGAAATCCACAATTCCGTCTTCGACAACAAAGTTCCTAAAGACTCGTCTGTGATAGCCGTAGAGAATCTTGGTACTGTAGCGATTCGTGAACCGGCTTTCGTAGAAAACTGAAAAAAGGGTTTCTTGGGTTTTGCGAAAATCATTGGGGTCAACGACTGCCCCCGTGTCATCGGTGGGAAAGTGATATTCACCGTCCAGGTAGCGAGCATTGGCCCCGATGGATGAGGAGGGGTTCAGGTCAAAGGCGGTGTTGGCCGAGAGTTCGACCTTGTCGTACTGGTTGTTGAGCTCATAAAATCCATCCGAATGGGCGTAGTGACCGCCCAGCGAGTAGTGCAGCCCTTGAGTCTCGCCATGGAGGCCTCCCCGGAAGAGGTAGGTGTCGAAGGTGCCTCCTTCGAAACTGAGGTTGCCCGAAGGCTTTCCCTCTCCTTTGCGGGTGATGATGTGGATGGTTGAGGTTATTGCAGCGGTTCCATAGAGAACAGAGGAAGGACCTCGGACGATTTCGATTCGCTCGATGTTGGTGGTGGTCAGGTCAGCAAAATCGAAGGTTCCACCTGGTTGGTTGACCTGTACGCCGTCAATGAGAACCAGATTGAAATCGCTTTCTCCTCCTCGGACAAATACTGAGGTTGTTCCTCCGAAAGATCCTGTATGAGCCACGTTGAATCCGGGGACGGTTTCCAGAATCTGTAGAACGTTTCGAGCGCCTTGAGCCTCAATGTCTTCGGCCGTGATGAGGGTGAGAGACTGGCCAATCTCCCGGAGAGCGGTCGGGGTGCGGGTGGCCGTCACCGTGACTTCATGATGAATGGAGGGAAGCTTTTCTTCAGAACTCTGTTCCGCGGGCGGTGAAGTCGAATCTTGCTCGCGCTCTTCGGTCTGGGAAGTAGTTTGGGCGCTGGTCACAGCTGT
>JAPUKI010000226.1 GCA_027295745.1 Acidobacteriota bacterium | reverse complement strand
GGCCATGAGCAAGTCCCGAGGGAATGTTGTGTCGCCCGATGATGTCGTGCGCGAATATGGAGCCGATGCTCTGCGTCTGTTCGTTCAGTTTGCTGCTCCACCAGAGCGAGATCTGGATTGGAGTGATCAAGGTTTGGAGGGGTGCTCTCGCTTTCTGAACCGGCTTTGGAGGTTGCTCCTACGATTTGATGAGGAGATGAGTTCAGATGCCACTTCCTCCCTGGTCCGCCCAGAGGAGTTGTCCGAAGCGGGAAGAGCCCTGCAACGGAAGTTGCACCAGACCATCCGAAAGGTCACGAATGACCTGGAGCGTATTCGTCAGAATACGGCCATTGCAGCCATCATGGAGCTGTTGAACTCCATTTACGAGTATGCGGATCGGGAAGATCACCCGGATCCGGCCTTGCTCAAGGAAGTTTTGAAGACCACGGCCCTTCTCCTCTCTCCCTTTGCCCCCCACTTTGCAGAAGAGATGTGGGAAACCCTGGGACAGGCAGAGCGTTTGACATTTGCTCCTTGGCCCCTGTTCGACCCAGAATTCGCTCAAGAAGAGGAAGTCAGGATCGTCATCCAGGTGAATGGAAAGGTTCGCTCCAGGGTTTCAGCTTTACCGGGAATTTCTAAAGAAGAAATGGAGACCCTTGCCCTGGATGACGAAAAGACCAAGGCCTACATCGCAGGGAAGACGATTCAAAAGATTATCGTTGTGCCTCAAAAGCTGGTCAATATTGTTGTATGAGGGGAGAGAAGAAGAATCCAGAATCCAGAAGTTAGGAGGCAGGAGGCAGGAGTTGCAGGGATTCGGCACCTGAGGTGCCTCCCACGCACGACAGCACAAATGCAGGAAAGCAGAAAGACAGGGATTCGGCACCTGAGGTGGCTCCCACGTACGACAGTCGTTCTACTGCTGGTGGCTCAACTCGCCTGTGGCTATCGGGTGGCCAGCAGGAATCGAATGGCTCCCCAAATGAGTACCGTTGCTGTCTTACCCTTTGTGAATGAGACCACCACTTTTGAAGTGGAGCAGATCCTGACTCGATCCTTCATTCGAGCCTTGATCGAGAGGTCAGATTATCGTGTGATCACCGATCCGTCCAAGGCCGACGGAATCTTTGAAGGTGTGATTACCGGGGTGAGTGTCAGTCCTGTCACTTTTAGCCAAGGGAGTTTTGGTTCCACCTTTCTGGTCACCCTCAATGCAAGGGTAGAGCTGCGGGAGCAGGAAACAGGAGAGGTACTTCTCAGTCGCAGCTATCTTTTCCGCGAACAGTATGTGATCAACGTCGATGTGCGGAACTTCTTCTCAGAACTCAATCCTGCTCTGGGGCGGATTGCCGATGATTTTGCTGCAAGTGTGGTCACCACTGTTCTGGAGGGGTTCTAAACACGAGCATGGACTTTTCTGAATTCCAAAAGACAATCCAATCTCCCCAGCCTGTCTATCTTCTGATCACCGACCAGGATTACCTCAAGAAAAGAGTGTACGAGTTGAGCCGCAGTCAGGTCGAAGAAGAGTTCCGAGCATTCAACTGGAAGGTCTACGATCTTGACAAGGATGCCGTCTCGGAACTGCTGAATACTGCAAGAACCTTACCCTGGATGGGGTCTCGTCGCTGGATCTACGTGAGAAACGCGGATCTGGCAGCAGCTAAGTTAAGTGAGTATTTGAAGAATCCTTCTCCTCGTACCAGCCTGGTCCTGGAGGTAAGGAGGCGGTCGCGGACATGGTCAAGTCTTCCCATCATAGAGCTGCCGGGAACAACGGACCCCCTGGGCTGGGTCAAGAGCAGGGCCAAGAGAGAGGGGTATGACATTGATCCTCGGGCGGCAGAGGCTTTGCTGGAGCTCATAGGAGAGAATTATCAGCAGCTGGAGTCAGAGCTTGAAAAGCAGTTCCTATGGGACCTTGAGAGCCGAAAAATCACCCTGGACTCAGTGCTTCGGATGACTCGTCAAGCGCGAGAGTACGATGTGTTCGCTTTGATCAGCGCCATTGCCAGTCGTGACTCGAAAGGAGCGCTGAGTATTCTGGATCGACTTTGCAGCTCAGGGATGACCGCTCCACAGATCATCTCGATGCTCTATTGGAATTTCCGTCGAGTTCTGGTTGCCCAGGAGATGTTAAAAGGCGGGCGACCTTTTCGCTCCATCCTGCCTGAATTGAAGATCTGGAGTTACAAGGACAAGGAGCAGGAGATCCGAGCCTATCCTTATGAGATTCTGGTGGGAATACTGATTGGCCTCCGTGAGACTGACCGCTTGTGCAAGACGACGAGCACCGATCCCAAGCTCCAGCTGGAACGGATGATCGTTGACACTTGTCGCAGCAAGTCCCTATAATAAGCCCACTGAGAACAGCTTATGCCTAATGTGAAGTCGGCCGAAAAGCGAGTGCGGCAAAATGTGACGAGAAGAGATCTGAATCGCCGCAGGCGTAGTCAGATGCGAACAGAGATTAAGAGGTTTCGACAGCTCTTGAGCGAGAAGAAAGTAGATGACGCTCGGAGTATGTTAAGTGAAGTGCATTCGGTGATTGATCGGTCCGCCCAAAAAGGCATCATTCACTCCAATACAGCCGCACGGTATAAGTCCAGACTGACAAAGTACCTGAACGGTTTTGCTTCCTAGCATAGGCTATACTGCTGTTCTCCAGATCACCCAAGCTGACCAACCAGCCCGCTTGAAAAAAAGAACTCTACCTCAGCATGGCACCGAGAGCCCTTCTGGCACCCCCAAGCAGGGTGACGGAATAACTGTCCGAATCATCGGTGTCCCCATGGACCTGGGAGCCGGTCGTCGCGGCGTGGACATGGGACCTTCGGCCATTCGAATCGGAGGTTTACACCGAAAGCTGGAAGGAGTGAACATCCGAGTAGAAGATGGGGGGAATCTTGAGGTCAAGATCCCAGAAAAGGCTGTTCGAGGGCAGCAAAGAGAAGTTTTCCTCCAAGAGATCGCCCAGGTTTGCAAACTTGTGGCTGGTTGCGTCTGTGAGACGTTGGAAGAGAACAAGTTCCCCCTGATCCTGGGAGGAGATCACTCCCTAGCCGCCGGAAGCATTGCCGGAACTTCTTCCTTTTTTCGGAGACAGAATAAAAAGATTGGGTTGATTTGGATTGACGCTCACACCGATATGAATACCCCTGAGAGCAGTCTCTCGGGGAATGTCCATGGAATGCCCTTGGCCGCTGTTTTAGGGCTGAAGCCCACAGAACTGAGTGAAATTGAGGGTTTTTCGCCCAAGGTGAAGGGTGTGAATGGGGTGGTGATTGGGGCTCGCAGCATTGATGCTAGGGAAAAGCCCAAAATTCAGGAAGCTGGCTTAAGAGTGATCACCATGAAGGAGCTGGACATGCGAGGCATGAGAGCTGTTATGGAAGAGGCTGTGCAAAGGGCCACGGACGGTACCGCGGGGTTTCATTGTAGCTTGGACCTGGACGTTGTCGATCCCCAGGTGGCCCCTGGTGTAGGTACTCCCGTTCGCGGTGGAATGACTTACCGGGAGAGTCACCTGGCAATGGAGATTATTGCCGACAGTGCCCAATTGCTGGCGCTGGACTGTGTGGAAGTCAATCCCGTCTTGGACACCGGCAACATGACGGGCTTACTGGGAGCCGAGCTGATCTGCTCGGGTTTGGGGAAGAGGATCCTCTAGTGTCTCGTCCCATCAATACCATGAAGCATGTAGTGGTCCTGTGCGGGGGACGATCGGCCGAACATGAGGTATCTTTTTTGTCGGCCAGATCGATCTTGAGCCGCCTGAACCAGGCAAAGTATCGGATTTCAGTTGTGGGGATTCAGAAGGATGGATTGCTTTACTCCCCAGAAGCTACCCGGGACAAACTCGGGTTGGAGTCGTGTCAGCAGTTTCATTTCCCCTCCGGCAAGCACTGGGTCTGTTTGCTGTTGGATCTGGATCCTGTGCCGGACGTCGTTTTCCCTGCGCTGCACGGTCCTTTTGGGGAAGATGGGACTATTCAGGGGACGCTGGAAGTTCTCAATATCCCGTACGTTGGCGCCGGTGTCCGGGGTTCAGTGGTAGGCCTAAACAAGATCCATAGTAAGAAGATCTTGCTGGATTCGGGTATGCCCGTCCTGCCCTACCTCTCTCTTGCCCAGGCTGAATGGCAGGAAGGAGCGGAGGATTTCCTGAAGCTCCTGGAGAAACAGCTGCATTATCCCGTCTTTGTCAAACCGGCGAATCTCGGGTCTTCTGTTGGAATCAATAGGAGTAAGGATAGGGATGAGTTAAGCGAGCACATTGGAGTTGCCTTCCGCTACGATGACTTCATTGTGATTGAGGAAGGTATCGAGGCTCGGGAGATTGAAACTTCGGTGCTGGGCAACAGTCAGCCTGAAGTCTCAAGGGCTGGCGAGATCATTCCTTCGAGGGAGTTTTACAGCTACGAAGCGAAATACCACGACAAGGACAGTCAGCTTCTGATTCCAGCCCCTCTTTCTGAGAAGCAAATGCAGCGAGTTCAGGAGCTGGCCCTGGCAACCTTTAGAGCCCTGCAGTTGGAGGGTATGGCTCGCGTAGATTTCCTCATGGATAAGAACACCGGCCAGATCTGGGTCAGCGAGGCCAACACCATTCCGGGGTTTACCGACATCAGCATGTACCCAAGACTATGGGAGGCGTCTGGGCTTCCCTATCCTGAACTGTTGGATAAACTGATCGACCTGGGGTTGGAAAGGCATCGCCGCCGCAGTCGTTTTTCGGTGGAGCGATGACGAGGAATACTGAGTTCCGGGCCACCGCGAATCTTCAGGAGTTTCCCCTAGAATTCAGATTAGATTCTGATAATCCATTGATATTAATTGACTTACGGGGATCGACAAGGGAAACGGGTAAAAATTCTAAGAAGGACTGTTGAGCTCACTCGGAAGCGTCGTGTCCTTGAGCACTGATCGAGGCGGCACACTGCCCGAGCAGGTGACGAGAGATGTCCGGAGCCCCAAAGGGGCGCCAGGAAATAGCCAGGGGTGAAAACCCCTGGAAAAAGGATGGTTGAGCTCATGAGCCCTGTAAGGGCGGCACTCTTGAATGAGGATTTGTGAATGATAACTGGTAAACGTAAGAGTTGGGATCATTCACCAATCACCAATCTCCATTGAAACGTGCCGCCCTTACAGGGCTCCATCCTGACACGGTTCTGGGTTCCAGGGGCTCACGCCCCTGGCTATTTTCTGGCGCCCCTTTGGGGCTCCGGAAGTGTCTCATCAGTCTCACACTGATGCTTGCCTTTCGGAATTAGGTCTCCCATCAGGACATTCGAGAAAAATAGGGAAACTCCACCGCAAATCTTAGCTTGCTCACAGGGAGTTGCTATACTAGACTTACGATCATACGGATGCACTTCAACCGATCAATTCCGGTGACTCAAGCAAACCATTTTTCAGAGGAGGCTAGTGAATATGAGTGAGGTGGACACCAAAGAGTATCTGCTCAACAACGACCAGGAATTCCGTCAGCTGGTGCAGCGACACCGGAGCTATGAAGATCAACTTCAGGAATTACAGAGCAGATCTTTTCTCAACGAGACGGAGAGATTCGAGGAAACCATCATCAAGAAGAAAAAGCTGGCAATAAAAGATCAGATGCAGGTACGGATTCACCGTTATCAAACTGGGCATGCCCAGAACTAGAGAACATTGATTGGAGTTCATTTGTAGCCCGCTTGCAAGGCTGTGAGCCAGTCTTTCAGCGGGCTTTTTTTACTGCCCCCAACAATGGCTAAGGACGCTTTCTATTTCTTGACACCACTCGGTGCCCTGGTAGTCCTGTGTTTCTGGGCCGGGTTCTTCTGGGTGGCCATTGCGCTTCTTGTCCTCTCCGGGTTTGTTGCTTTTTTCTTTAGAGACCCGGAGAGGTCCATTCCTGAGGACCCCAGGGCCATCGTGAGTCCAGCCGACGGGAAAGTCGTTCGCTTGGATCAAGTGGGTGAAGATACGATCTTGAGTATTTTTCTCTCCCTCCTGAACGTGCACATCAACCGGGCGCCCCTGGAGGGGACGATTATCAAGCAGGATTATCGGCCTGGGAAGTTTTTGGTGGCCTACGACGACCGCGCTTCGGTGGAAAATGAGCACCTGACGATCACCATTGCCGGCCAGCAGAAGCTGACTTTTTCCCTGATTGCAGGAATGCTGGCTCGGCGGATCAGAGTTTGGACCAAGGAAGGAGCACATGTCCATAAAGGTGATAAGATAGGGTTGATCCGGTTCGGGAGTCGCGTGGATGTTGTTCTACCCCCCGAATGTGAGGTCGTTGTCCGCCGGGGCGATCGAGTCTACGGCGGATCCAGCATCATTGCCTACTGGAAAAAGAGTTCGTGACAGGTCAGGAAGGGAAGCTGTTGGAAAGAGAAGCCAAGCAGGTGGTTAAGCGGCCCCGAAAACTTCGCCGAAGTGTCTATCTGTTACCGACTGCCTTCACGGTAGGGAACATCTTCGCAGGATTCTTTGCCATCACCTCAACCTTAAACGGTGAGTATCAAAGTGCGGCGGTTGCCATTGGCATTGCAGTGGTCTTGGATTTCGTGGACGGACGAGTGGCACGGCTGGCCAATGTGACCAGCGATTTTGGTTCGCAGTTGGATTCCCTGGCGGATGTCATCAGTTTTGGGATAGCTCCAGCCATGCTCATCTATTCCTGGGGTTTAGCCGACTTTGGCAATTTTGCACGTTTTTCTGCCTTTGTTTATCTCATTTGTGGGACCATGCGTCTGGCACGTTTCAATGTCCAATTGAAGGATCTGAAACATTTTGCCGGACTTCCCATTCCCGGCGGCGCCGGTTTCGTGGCTGCCACAGTTCATCTCTTTGCAGAGCCGCTCCAGTCGCAGTTCTTTTCCTTCTATTTCATGGGGATCACTTATTTGATTTCCTTTCTGATGATCAGCACCATCCGTTATCCTTCCTTGACTCAGCTGAACCTGGGGCGTGGGAAATCTCACCTGAATGTACTGTTTTTTGCACTGCTTCTGGCCGGGGTTGTCTGGTACTCGCAGCAAGTCTTGATGATCCTTGCGGTTGCTTATCTTTGCAGCGGATTGTTCTCCCGCGCCCACCGGTTCGTGAAGTATCGTCTGCGATCGGAAGAACTGGCCGCCAAAGAGCTCAATATCGATTAACCCCCCCACAGACTAGCCTCGCAGGAGTCCCGTTTGCTACAGTGGTGCTTTTCCTGAGGAGAAACCATGCGCGCTCAAAAAGTGGATGTCATGGGGAAGTCGGTCCGAAAACTGCTCAGGAGAAGTGCATACCGCCACCTGACAAATCTTCTGAGTAAGCTGCGACCGGGTGATATTTCCAGCATTATGCTGGAATTAAATGAGCGGGAGCAGGCCTCCGTCTTCTCGATCCTGGTTCAACGTGATCGCCAGTTGGCAGCTGAGACGCTGAAGATTTTGGGAGTGGAGCCCGGTCTGGATCTCTTGAAGCAGATCTCCCGGGAGGAGATCGGTAAGGTGCTCCAGAAATTGGAAACGGACTCTGCCACCGTTTTTATCTCCGCCCTGCCCGAGGAGCTTGCCCAGGAGATTCTGGATCAAATGGGGGTGGAGGAGTCCACTGAAGTTCAACAGCTTCTCCTCTATGATGAAGAAACAGCCGGGCGAATCATGACGCCCCATGTCTTTTCTCTCTGTGAGGATCTTTCCGTCAGCGAGGCCATCCATACCATTCAGACTGCCCAGGAGCTGGAGGTGGTCTTTTATCTTTATGTTGTCGATGAGCGAAATCACTTGGTCGGTGTGGCATCTCTGCGTGAGCTTCTCAGGGTTGCACCCAGCACTCCTCTCAAGAAGATCATGACCACCGATGTCATCTCCGTCACCACTGAGACTGACCAGGAAGAGGTGGCGCGGGAGGTGGCTCTGTACGATCTGCTGGCCATTCCGGTCGTGGATCACGAGAACAAGCTGGTCGGTACCATTACTGTGGACGACATCATCGACGTCATTGAAGAGGAGGCGACGGAAGATATCTTCCATCTGGCGGGTATTGAAGCGAGCGATCACATCCATACATCCCCTTTGACCTCAGTGAGGAAACGACTTCCCTGGTTGGTGGTGAATTTGGCTGGCGCGCTGCTTGCGGCCACGGTTGTTGCTTTCTATGAACCCACTATCGCGCGCTTTTCATTTCTGGCAGTTTTCTTGCCCGTTGTTGCCGGTATGGGTGGGAATTCCGGGACCCAATCGTTGACTGT
>JAPUKI010000225.1 GCA_027295745.1 Acidobacteriota bacterium | reverse complement strand
ATTGCAAATACCGCAAGGTGGCTGGGCTTTATACGCACACATGAGAGATCAGGCGATGCGTCAAGCCACTTCCAAGAGCTTTCTTTTCTGACCCTGCTGTTCAGATACGGCCCTCGAGGCCAAAGGGAAAGGTGTCTTTTTTTTCTGCTTGACACGTCCCACGTTCTTAGAGATGTGCCCGCGAGGAACCAACTCCAACTCATTCCAGCCAACTCAAACCAAAATAGAAGCCGTTTTTCATTGCTTTCGTGACACCTCAAGACTTAGGATTGAGCGCAACTGCATCGAGGCGGAGTCCTATGGTCGGCAAGACACTTTCTCATTACAAAGTTTTGGAGAAGATCGGCCAGGGCGGCATGGGAGAGGTTATCGGCGACTTGCCGGATCCGGTATTCAACTAACGAGGTCTTGATCCAGAATCGTTTCTCGCGCCTTTTGAACAGAAAGAAGACGGAACAAAGAACTCCCACAAATAGTTGGTTTTAAGACACTTGTATATTATAATGAGGTAAAGTTTTAAGCTCGCCCCGTAGTTAGCGGGGCCTCCTTAAACATCGTAAGAGAAGTAAAGGAAGTCGGAGAAAAAGTGAAAAAGAAGATTAAGCACCATCCCAAACCCAAAGGATTCGTGATGCCTAAAGAGGTTCCATTGGAAGAAGTATTCTTAGGTAATATTGAGGTCAGAGACAACTCAACTGCACCTAAGGGAGCCAACCTCAATTCAAATTGGTGTGAGTGTGGTTCCGATGGAACATTCCTCTGTTATCCAAAAGACGGAGAGTGTGAGTGCGGAATGTTTAAGCATCATGTTCATTGTGTATGTGGTTCAATCAGTCAAGTTGGTTGAAGGGTGGGACAAGGTCGGGGAAAAAGGTTCAGTTCAGCCCGAAAAGCGTCTCGGGTTCCGAGTAAGTGGTACAAGAAGGATTCCTGATGCGCCCTGTCGAAGTCATCGCCCCTTAGTGGTTCCTGCGACTTGAGTTCATCCAGGTGAACACCCGCGTAGCGCAGCTTTATGTCAGTACGTTCTTGGAGTGACTTCGTCTGCTTATTGTCCCTGCACATGTTAATTCTTGTTCAAGCCGAACTCACGCGAGAGTAACACTTTTTTCCAATGTGACTCTCTGCCAACAACATAGTCTTCACTGGAATTCAGTTCACAGAAAAGGAACAAATGCGGAGAGACTTCCTGATATACTTCTGGGGATCTAAGCCAACCATTTTCTGCGATCGATTTCCGTTGCTGTGAGACGAGAAGTAAGGATCCTTAAAGCAAAAGCTCTTGAATCCCTTCTATTAGGAATCGAGCATTTTAATCGTCCATCTGATTTAGGAAGACCTGAAGCCGTCTTGATCTTTACGGATCGGGCGTTTGAGCTTCTTATGAAGGCTATTATCCTTCATAGGAGAAGAAGGATTCGGGAGCCATATGCCCAACAGACTATTGATTATGACCAGTGCGTTAGAAAATGTCTGAGCGACTCTTCAGTCAAATGTCTGAACCAAGAAGAGGCTCTTACACTCCAGATCGTCAATAGCCTAAGTGACGCTGCACAGCACTATATTCTCGACCTTTCAGAACAGGAGCTTTATATTTACTGCCAGGCTGGGGTTACTCTATTCGGAGATTTACTACATAGAGTTTTTGGTAAGCGGCTCAGGGATCATTTGCCTGAGCGCGCTCTTCCAGTTTCATCGTCTCTACCAAAAGACCTCCATGTCATAATTGAAACCGATTTCAAGGAAATAAAGGATCTTGTGAAACCAGGTTCTCGAAAACAGATTGACGCCGTAGCCAAACTTCGCGGGCTTGCGATAATAGAAGCATCCTTACAAGGCAGGCGATCGCAACCCAGCGAGCTAGAGTTAAAAAGGCTTGTGCGGGAAATCAGGAAGGGCCGAGGTTGGACGCTACTGTTCCCTGGGGTGGCTAAACTCAACCTAACAACTGAGGGTACGGGACTCAATATTTCAGTACGCCTTACAAAGAAGAAGGGGAGCCTGTTCATTTAGTGCCTGAAAGTACACCAGGAGCTAGTGTTGTAGCGGTCAAACGTGTTAATGAACTTGGATTTTACCAATTTGATCTTAATGATGTCGCAAGCACTGGGTTCTATCAGCGTGCACATGATGGCCGTTCCGGTTGTCAATGGTTCGGTGCCGAAAGGGTTGTGCCCGAAGTGTGCCCACGGCAAACTCACTCCAACTCACTCCAGCCAAGATTCCTCAGACGTAGTTTGGATTCCTTGCAGCTATTTAAGGTTAGACCTGTTGTGTCCGCGAACTCGTTGTTGCTAACATGGAAGAACCTGAGCAAAGGGTACCTGGAAAATGTCAGTCCATAGACCTAGGAAGAGATTTGCGGTGTCTTCTACGATGATAGCAGTATGTCTAGGTCTTACTTTGACACAAGGGTCTGAGGCCCAGACCAACACCGGAGCAATCGTCGGCACCGTCTTGGACATAACGAGAGCCGTCATTCCGGGAGCTCATGTGACGATAACTCACGCTGAGTTGCGGGTTGTGACTGAGGTGCAGACCAACCAGGTTGGGATGTACTTCTCCCCGAGTTTGCGTGCGGGGCCGTACGTGATTCGTGTTGAAGTTTCAGGGTTCCAGGCCTCCGTTCACAGCGCCATTGTGTTGCACGTAAACGATCGTCTAAAGATCGATTTTGTGCTGCAACCCGGCCTGGTGAACGAAGTAATCGACGTCACTGGAGGACAACCACTGATCCAAACACAATCCGCCGATGTGGCTTTCTTAGTTGAAAACAGAAAAATCCTTGACTTACCGCTCGACGGCCGACGTTATGTTGACTTGATGCTGCTCAGCCCCGGTGTGTTGCCGGCTCCCGGGGTACGGGACCACCCGCGCGAAGGGCGCATTAATGTGGGGGGTAACTTCTCGCTCCAGAACTACTTCGTGCTGAACGGAGTAGATAACAATACCTTCACACAGAACGGGCAGGAGGGCAGCCCGCAGGTCGTTTCACCGCCTCCCGACGCGTTGCGGGAATTTCGCCTCCAGACGCGCACCTATTCCGCCGATTTTGGTTGGGCAATGGGCGGCGTGGTCAACGCGGAACTCAACTCAGGCACAAACGAGTTCCACGGCTCAGCCTGGTGGTTCCACCGGAACGACAACTTGAACGCCACCGACTTTTTTGTTAATCGTGCCGGCCTCGAGTCTCCCGAGCAGAAGCGCAACCAGCTGGGTTTCACCGTTGGCGGGCCAATCGTACCCGATCAAACCTTCTTCTTTGCCGATTATCAGCTCACCCGTGCCAACGAAGGACGCACAGCCAGCGGCACGGTACCAACAGCGGCCATGACAAATGGGCTTTTTACCGGCGTACGCGACCTGACGGATCCCTCCGGCGTTATCCCGGAACTAGCGGGCTGTGTCGACGAGATAAACGATGTGATCAATCTGACTGCCTTGCGGACGGATGGGCGGCCCTGTGGTGACCCGGCAGGGATGGCGCTGGTGCAACTTTACCCAGGCCCCAACCAGGGTACTTTCGGCTTTACTTCAACTCTGGAGATTCCGCTCGACTCGAACAGCTTCGACGTCCGCATCGATCATAAGCTTACAGATGCAGACAACCTTTCCGGTAGCTACTCACTGACCGATATCGACACCATCATCGAGCGCGGGCCTTTTCCCGATCCGATCGCCACCGGTGGGTTCAGCGCTAATAGTACAGTGCAGGGGCAAGTGGCGTCACTGAGTTGGGTTCGCACTGTTAGCCCATCGATCGTGAACGAGGCTCGTTTCGGGTTCAACATCATCCGCTCCACCTCAGACCCGCTGGCGGAGGAGGGAGATTTAGGTCCCCAGTTCGGCTTGACTGGTTTGCCTGGCACGTTGGCCTTCGGGCTGCCTCCCATTCGGGTGGCCGGGTATAACTTGCTGGGAACGTCAGAATGGCGTCCCCAGTTCGCACGTTCGCAGGTGTGGCAGGCCCTGGACAACCTGTTTGTCTCCCGTGGCAACCATCAAATGAAGTTCGGCTTCGAATTCAAGCGTTCCCTGAACACCTTCTTTGACATCAAGGCGCCCAATGGGCGTTATATCATCCCCAATTTCTGGACGGGTGATGGGGTAGCCAACCTGCTGCTGGGTCTAGTGGAAAAGGTTGAGGTGACGAGCCCTCTGGTGGCGCATACCTATGCTGACGGATGGATGTTCTACGGCCAGGATACCTGGCCTGTTACTCCCACATTCACGCTCAATTTCGGTATCCGCTACGAGTATTTCACACCCAAGATCGAGCGTGAGCGGTTCATCTCGAACTTTGACCCTGCCGCCAACGACGGTCGCGGAGCAGTGGTTACGGCCTTTGAGGGGAGCTTTCCGGCTCCGGCTTGCCTGGTGGTGTTCCCGTGCCTAGTCCGGGGGCCATCGGGACAAGATGTGTTTAGCCGATCCTTGGTTCACCCCGACCGTAACAACGTTGCGCCCCGCCTGGGCTTCGCTTGGAACCCTATTCCCTGGCTTGTCTTGCGCGGTGGCTTCGGGATTTACTTTCAGGCATTGGATCGCGCGGGGAGCCGGGATACTTTGCCTCTTAACCCACCCCAGGTGATTGAGACCAGTTTTCCGCAGGGGATAGGCCCGACTGTTCCGAATAGGGATTTCTTGCTCCGCGATGAGTTTCCTGCCACGCCGACCGAGTTTATCCCTGACCAGACCCAGCTGCGTGGCATTGACATGAACGCGCGCACTCCATATTCCCAGCAATGGAGCTTTGGTCCACAGATTGAGGCGTCCAAAAACCTGGTGGTCGATGTTGCCTACGTGGGACAGGTAAACCACAAGTTGCGCAAGCAGCGGAACATCAATCAGGGAGTAGTCGTGAGCCCTGGAGTCGGGCCGGTAGTTCGACCTTTCCCGGATTTCGGCGACATCGGCGATTTCACGGTAAGCGATGGCAACACCAATTATCACTCCCTCCAGGTCAGTGTAAGCAAGCGGTTCTCGCAGGGATACGCATTCAACCTCGCTTATACCCTGGGTAAGGCGCTGGGCAATGTGGGCGACAACCTGTCGGGCGGTTCCAGCACTGCCTTAGACCGGCCCCAGAACGCCCACGACCTGGATGCCGACTATGGCCGGCTGGTCTTCGATCAGAGGCACCGCTTAGTGGCAAACGGGTCCTGGGAGTTACCTTTTGGCTCTGGAAAACCATACTTGAGCGACAGTTTATTGGGAAGGCTTTTAGGCGACTGGCAGTTCAACTGGATTATCACCTCCACCAGCGGAGTGCCTATCGGTATCTTCGCCAGCGATGCAAGTCAGACTGGTGGCGGGCACGTTTCCCGAGCGGACTGTTTCGGTGATCCTTCAGGTGGTCCGAAGAGCGTCGAACAGTTTAGGCAGATGTTTCCCGGGAGCCCTTTCTTGGGTCAACCTGGACCTTTCACCTTTGGGACCTGTCCGAGCAGCAGTCTCAGCTCATGGTGGCATCACAACTCTGATCTTTCGCTGATCAGGAGGGCCCGGATTGGCGAGCAGCGGCAGCTTGAGTTTCGGGTCGAGTTCTTCAACGCATGGAATACTCCGCAGTTTGACAACCCCAACAACGACATCAACAGCGGGCAATTTGGGGAAACCAACCGAGTGCTCGACCCTGGAAGGCCAGCTCGGGTAATACAACTGGGAATTAAATTCCGGTTCTAGCCGGCTGGAAGTTCGGTTCCCGGTTGGCGGTTGGCTTTACAAGCTTCAGCGGGAGAAACTCACTCAGGGAAGTTCATGCGCCGAAGGAGGGCTTGGAAACCGGGATCGGAGCGCAGGGAGTCCCAGCGTTGGTCTTTGAGGTAAACCAGTTGGCCATGGTGCTCCTCATAGGCCTTCTCCAACCATTCCAAGGTCTGATCCTTTTCGCCCAGACCCAAATAGGCTAGCGCTATGTAGGGGGATAGATAACCGCTATCTGATCGCTTCTCCAGCTCGTCGAGGATCTTCAGCGCCTCGTTTTCCTGTCCCGCGATCGCATAGACACGGCTGAGAGATGCCAAAACTATAGGGTCCGAAGAGAGTTCCACTGCTTGTCGCAGCTCTGCGAGAGCTTCCTTATACATCCCCTTTTGTTCATAAACCCACCCCAGTTCGTGGTAGGCCGGCACGAAATTCTCATCCAACTCCAGCGTCTTCCGATATTGTTCTATGGCCCGGTCATAGGCCCGGGCTCTGTAATAAATCCATGCCATATCGGCGTTGACGACGAGTGATAAGGGATCCAACTCCTGAGCTCGTTTGATCTGGGCAATGGCTTCGGGTGTCCGACCCATTGCCGTCAAATAGGCAGCGTACTCATGATGAGCCGTCACGTCGCCGGGGTTCAGTTCAATGGCCCGCTTGTATTCCCTCTCGGCAGCCGACCAGTCCCACTCGCGGTACTGCCTGATAAGCGCCAGCGAGACATGAGATTCGGCCAGTGTGTCATCAATCTCCAGTGCTTTCAGTGCTGCAGATTTCGCTTTTGGCGCCTCACTCCCGAGGCCGTAGAAAGCACCCAGCAAGCTGTACGACATGGCCAATCCGGCATAGGCAGCAGCGTAGTCGGGGTCTTTTTCAATCGACTGCAGGAAGTACTCCAGTGCTCTCTTGTATCCGTCTTCCGTATACTTATTTAGGTAGAAGCGACCCTTCAGGTAGGGCTCATAGGCCTCCGGGTTGACCCGTGGGACACTGGCGAGACGAGCTACTTCCGCCGATGTCACGGCAATTTGAATTTCGCTGGCAATAGCACGTGCCACCTCTCGCTGCAACGCCAGCACGTCCCCGAGGTCGCGCTCGTAGCTCTGCGCCCACAGGTGGGTGTCGGTTGCTGCGTCGATCAGCTGAGCCGTGATCCGTACCCGCTCGCCCGCCCGCACCACGGAGCCCACAACTACCGCATCCACGCCCAGCTCCCGCGCAATATTGGGTAATGACTTGTCCGTTCCTTTATAGCGCATCACTGATGTGCGAGAGATCACTTTCAATGCCCCAATGTTAGCTAAGTCCGCGATCAGTGCTTCGGTCATCCCGTCAGCGAAATACTCCTGCTCCGAGTCGCCAGAGAGATTCTCCAGAGGTAGTACCGCCAACGATTCGATCTGGGGAGGACCAGCACCTCCCAGCAGTCGCTCGCGCCATCCGCCCACATTGAACCCCACCAGCAGCACTAGCAGCGTAGCCACCGCTCCCGTCAC
Source organism: Acidobacteriota bacterium (assembly GCA_027295745.1). Classification (GTDB taxonomy): domain Bacteria; phylum Acidobacteriota; class UBA6911; order RPQK01; family JADFOI01; genus JADFOI01. The sequence goes on along the minus strand of JAPUKI010000225.1, from coordinate 1,469 downwards.
AGCCAACACCGGGCGGCGAGCAAGCACTGGAGCGCGGAGGCTGGACCCGGTGGCCGCAATCGCTTCGGCCCATTGGCTCCCGTCTATTTCGCGGTTCAACCGCTCCACATCCGCGCGTAGATCGGCGACGCTCTGGTAGCGCAGCTGGCGGTCTTTCTCTAACGCCTTGTTGATGATCGCCTCCATCCCGGCGGCTAAGTCAGGATTGGAATGCATCAAAGAGGTAGGTGCTGAGCTGAGAATCTTATTGAAAACGATCTTGATGTCTTGGCCCGTAAAAGGCAAGGTCGTGGTGGCCATCTCGTAAAGCAATACGCCGAAGGAGAAAATGTCACTACGGGCATCTAGTTCCTTTCCAAGTAACTGTTCAGGTGACATGTAGTAAGGGGTTCCTACGGCTATGCCAGCGGCTGTCAAGTTTGTTGGCATCCTCTCAGCACCATATGGGGCCTCGACAGCCAGCTTGGCTAAGCCAAAGTCCAAAAGCTTGATACTGCCACTCTCGGTTACAAACACGTTGGCTGGTTTGATGTCTCGATGGATGATTCCCTTGGAATGGGCTGCCTCCAAAGCTTCGGCAATCTGTCCTGCGAACTTTAGGAGTTGGTCTGTTTGAAGAGGACTGTCCTGAATCATGCTTAACAGGGTTTGCCCTTCCAGAAACTCCATCACAATGAAAGGCTGACCTTCGTGCTCTCCGATGTCGTAAATCGCACAGATGTTGGGATGATTAAGTGCTGATAAAGCACGAGCTTCTCTCTGGAATCTCTCCAGGGCCTCGCGGTTTTGAGCAAATTTGTCAGGCAGGAATTTCAGGGCCACATTACGGCCCAGGCGAGTGTCTTCAGCCTTATAAACGACACCCATCCCACCACTACCGAGTTTTTCCAGGATTTTGTAATGGGAGATGGTCTTTCCGAGCACGATGCCCCTTCCCAAATTATGCAGAGGAATTTTGCTAGATGCTAACGCTTTTCCTGTTACTACTACAAGCGCGCCGAGTGTGAGATGCTGGCCCTCCCCGTCTCGACACTAGGCGGATCGTTCTATCAGGACTTAGGGGGATTCCCATTGTCCTACCCCCTGAAAGTCTACCATCTAACAAAAGTCACGTCGCTTAGTCGAGGAGGAATTGGTCAACAACCGTCTGTTGATTCGCGTATTCTCCATGATCCACCGGATGTTATACCAGGCATCCGGAGGATTAATTGTCACCCACATCGGAGTACCGGATAGGTATTCCAAAAAGGAACAAATGCGGAAAGCTTCAGGGATTTGTGCCCGAAGTGTGCCCGCGGCAAACTCACTCCAGCTTACTCCAACCAAAACAGAAAGTGATTTGGGTTGCTTTCAAGACACCTCAAGACTTAGCAAACGCTTCGATCAGTCAGTGTTGCGGTTGTCGATCAGTTTCCGGTAAGGGCGTTATACGGCCAGGTGGCTTGCCGCTCCTGGTCAGGATCGTTCGA
>JAPUKI010000224.1 GCA_027295745.1 Acidobacteriota bacterium | reverse complement strand
TTCGGCGCCTGAGGTGCCTTGGCATACTCTAAGAAGCGAAAAATCGTTCTCTTTCCCAGACTTCTCAGGGCGTTTCGGCGGAGTCCTCTCTCAGCTCTTCCAGCAGGTCTCGAGCGGTCTCCCGGACGCCTTCGTCCTCATCTTCCAAGGCCTGCTCCAAAAGCCGGATGGCACTCTCCCCGCCGATCTCACCCAGAGCTTCTATGGCCTCCTCACGGAACCACTCATCCTCGTCTTCCAGGACGATGGCCAGGGCTTGGGCTGCTTCATCTCCACCGATGTTGGCAAGAGCGGCAATGGCTGCCTCCCGCACATCCCCATCCTCGTCCCTCAATGCCAGGCGCAGGAACTGAACAGCCTCGGGACGCCCGATATCTCCCAAGGCCTCCACCGCATCCTCCCGTTCCCAGGAATCATCACTCCTGAGGGCAGCTTGCAACAGGGCGAAATCTGTGGCTTCTTCCTGGAGAAACTCCTCTTCTGACTCGTACCCAGCAACAGTGGATGGGACGGGAGCGCCTTTTGCTCCTTTGGGGATAATCCACAGCTTCCTCAGTCGTGCAGCCTTGGATTGGCCCTCTCGAGCCTGAGAGTAGGCCAGGGCAAAACTGTGATGGCGCAAGATCCGAGTCAAGGCCTTCTCCAGGGAGAGCCGCTGAAAGCTTATGGAGATATTCTCCGAGATTGTGCCATACCACACGATACTGAGACCGCTCTGACGGGCAACTTCCCGAAGCAGCTCATCCAGCGGAGCATCTCTTACTTCCACTGTCAAAACATCGTTGGCAAAGCGAACCAGGCGAGAGCTCTGCGACGGCCAAGTCCCAGCCTCTGTCCTGAGCGCACCCTCATCCTGGCTGGTGGCGAACAACGGAGCGAGGCTCACCGTCACATAAAACAGGCCAATCGCGAGGAGGCGTGACGGTTTCATTTTTGATCTCAGGAAGGTCATGACTTCTGAATCTATTATAACGAATGAAGGGAAAGGTGGGGACAGCTGAGACCAGTGTTACTTGCAGGTTTCATTTAGGGATTCTGTTGGCGGGTATTCAGGTAGGTCAAGATCGAGGCCGCACAAGCTCTTCGGAAGTTCGGGGAAGTTCCGAAGGGCGCGGAGAACGAAGAGCTTGGCCTTCCTGGACACCCGCGCTAGCTCGAGACTTTCCACCAGTCTTTGGCCCGAAACATCAGTGCGCGAGCGTATTCCACGTGCGTCCACATGAGCGGGGCGGCAAACTGGATGTAGCCCCCTTCCGAGTGAGCGTCATCCCGGACCATGCACTGCTTGGCCGTCTGCTCATAAGAGCGAGCCATGTTGTTGGCCTCTTCCAGGATGGTGTCAAACTGACAGTCGTCCGACAAGATGGGCTTGTGGAACTCCTTCTCGAAATCGATCCCGGTTTGCCATTCTCTTTCCATGAACTCTTCAAATCTCTTGCAGGTTGAAAGATGCTCGGGGAGCTCTCCGTTTTCGCCTTTGTATCGATCCATCGTTTGAAGAAGTTTGTCACCCTCCTCGGTGTTTCCACACCAGAAATGAAACTGGGCCAAAACAGCCGTGTATTGCAGCCAGGGACCATTCCCAGCATGGACATGGGTGGCAAAGTCTTTGTGGAAAGGAAGATACCGCATAATCATGCCGAATTCCGGATCCCAGAGTTGCTTCTCCAGGAAACGGACACTGTTGAGCAACTCAGTTTTGTAGTGGGAGAAACCGTAATAGAAGGGGGAAAGCAGGGTGAAATCAGGTCTCATGTCCATGTATCCATTGGGGTCGATGCGGCGGACAAACCTGTGGCCGGACATAAACAGTTCACTGATGCTATGGAGAAAGTGCTTCCGAAAGTTCAGATGGGTACTGGAGAGGATTCCCTTCTGATCAATCTTACTGGCGACCTCAACAGCCAGGGAATAAGCATAGAGAAAGGAAAAGTTCACCCAGCAGGTGTAACCCTCCTCAAGTAACGACTCATGAATGGCAGTCGTGGAACGGAACAGATTGAGTTCTTTATGGTAAAGATTCTCAAGACTGTATCTCAGAGCATTGTCGATACAACTCAGAAAGCCTTCCAGGTCATCGATCTCTTTTTGCAATCTTCGCGCCGACAGCAGGTAGTTACACAAAATGGAAATCCCATGAGCGACGTTATCTTCCTGCTTGTAGATACTCTTATCTTCTCCTTTTATGCTGTAGCGCTGTCCCCACTTGCCACCATCAGAAGCGATATCTTTCATGAAGTGGGCCGTGGACTTCATCAACTCGAGGGCCTGAGGTCCTATGTCATAGCCAAGGGAAGAACCTGCCACCCGACGGAGCCACTGCACAGCGCAACTTGTGTCTCTGGGGTAGATGTAGGGGTATCTTGATTCTGGTGGAGAGGCCAGCAACAGCCGGCCATACTTTTCTGAAGGCAAAGTGCATTTCAGAATGATTTGCATATGGTGCGACAGCTGGTCGTTGAGTTGGCTCAATTCCTTACCACTTACAGGCATATCTTGTCTCCTTCAATCACACTCGTGAGTGTGGCGTAGTGGGCAGCTTCACAGAGCGCCATTCCCGTCTGGATTGACTAGCTTGCTTCCGGCAGCCTGATCTACCATGAAAAGGAGCTTGCCTTCCACTGGCGCGATGCGCTGTGAGGGCAAGCGCATCGGCTGGTCCTGACCCTCAAGCACCTCTTTCAAAACTGAGGCCTTGGACTGGCCTGAGATCAAGAAGATGATATTGGCTGCCTGGTTAATGGCGGGCAAGGTGAGTGTGATGCGATGGGCTTGCAACTTCTCGACGTAATTTGCGGTCACCAGTCGCCCACTTTCTTCGAGAGCGGTGCTCCCTGGAAAAAGAGAAGCCGTATGTCCATCCGTTCCCATGCCCAGCAAGATCAGATCAAAGCGAGGTTTCTGGCCCTCAGTCAGACCAAAGAAGGTTCTGAGCGTCTTCTCATACTCAGCGGCTACGCTCTGAGCATCCCCTTTCTCGGTCAGAATCGGGTAAACGTTCTCCCAGGGGATAGGAGCCGGAGCCAGAAGAGCCACTCGTACCATGCCATAAGTGCTGTCGGGATGATCGGGAGGAACGCAACGCTCATCGCCGAAGAAGAAGTGTACCTTTGACCATGCCATCAACGGTTGAAATTGGTCGCTGGCCAACAGGGAATAAAGTCGTTGTGGAGTGGTGCCTCCTGATAGCGCCACCGTGAATCTACCGGTGGCTGAGACGGCCTCTCCAGCCAGCCGAACAATCCGCTCTGCTGCCTGCTGGCACAGTTCCTCCCCGTCACGACAGACCACTAACTCCTTTCCCTGATATTTCATGGCTTCTTTTGACTAGTATTTCCGAAAACCCTCACCCCTTGAGTCTTTTCTCCAATTCCGCTACTTTCTCCAGTCGGCGCAAATGCCGCTCGGCCTTGGAAAAACGCGCCCCCAGAAAAGCACGAATCAACTCCAGGGCCAGCGCTGGACCGATCACGCGGGGGCCCAGACAGAGAACATTGGCATCATCATCTTCGCGGCTCTGGCGGGCTGAGAACACATCGTGACAGAGGGCAGCCCGAATACCCGCCACCTTGTTGGCCGCAATGCTGGCCCCCACACCACTGCCGCAGAGAAGAATCCCAACCTGGGTCTCTCCCTTGACCACTGACTCGCCCACGGCCTGTGCATAGTCCGGGTAATCTACCGACCGGGTGCTGTGCGTCCCAAGATCCACAACCGAATGTCCCTCTTTTTCGAGCAACTCAAGAACTTGGCCTTTCAAGGGAAAACCTGCATGATCGGCCCCAACGGCAATGCGCATCTTGCTCTCCTCAACGGTGGAAGGGTGAATCGGGCACACCACAAACCAGGCGGATACTTGGCAGAAACATCAAACTAATGGTCTCCAATAAAAGGACAAATAGCAACCCAGAAAGATGGGGACATCCCACATATTCCTGTTTAACGGATCTTCCCACGCGCTTTGACGATCCACGATTCCACAACTTCCTCACCCCGATAGCCGAAGATGACCTCATGCAGATTGACAGTTGCGCAGATATGATTGGGGATGATTTCAACAGACTGACCAACCTCCAGTTTGACCTCAGCTGGAACCTTTAAATAACCATGTTCTTCATTCATACTCAAGAACTGGACCTCCGGATAGTTCTTCACTAGACCGAAACCTCGCTTTTCACCGGGTCTGAGCGGGTCACTGGAGAAGGTCTTTGAGCCCGCGTCAATGATGGCCTGGCCGGGAACTGCCGTACTGACCACCGTAGTCAATAGAGTGGCCGCACAGTCTTCCCTGCTGCAGGTCTTCCCTTCAATGGTGTTGCGGTCGTTAAAGATATACGTGCCCGGACGTATCTCGGTCAGACCCTCTATGCAATGTGAGTGAAAGGCTGAGGGAGTGCTCCCACCACTGACCCGGCGAACCGGGATCTTCTCCTTTTCAAAGAGATCCAACTGGCGCTGGAGATCCAGAGTTAACTGTTCCAATCTTCGAGTGTTGCCATTCCAATCGGGGCGAAGATGCCCCGGGTAAAACATGATCCCCTGAAAGCGAAGCCTTGCTGTAGAATCAATCAACCGCGCCAGTTTAACTGCACCTGTTCCTGGCCTCACCCCACAGCGCCTCATGCCCAAATCGATCTCGACTAACACATCGATCGATTTCCCGTTGGCGGCCTGGGCAACCCAGCTCAGGGATTCTTCAGAGTCAAGAGAGACAGTGATGCGGGCTCTTTCCAGAAGCACACCCAAACGAAGAGCTTTGGCAGCTCCAAAGAGAGGATAGGCCAGCATGAGATCATCCAGACCTTCTTGAGTCATGACTTCCGCTTCACCAACTTTGGCTACTGTGATTCCACAGGCTCCTAACTTCATCTGCTTCTTGGCGAGTTGAGGGATTTTATGGGTTTTGGTGTGAGGTCGAAGATTGAGGCCGTGCCTGTGGCAATAATCGGCCATGTGTTGCAGGTTTCTTTCCATCGTGTCCAGATCGACGACTAAGGCGGGTGTTTCCAAATCATGAATTTTCATCCCGATCGGTATCAGTTCTGTCCGGTGAATCTGAACTGCCAATTAACAATTCGCCCCAACACATAGATGGGCACCGTGTATTCCACAGTAATGAAAACGGCATTTCCTCCTTTCTGCACGCTGATGTTCTCCGTGAGCAATGGTATTCTCAGCTCCCTGGCCTCTATCACAACTGCCTCCTCAATCTCCTCAATCGATCCCGGCCGCCCGCGGGAAGCATATTTGGTTTCAGATAGGACCCCAGCCGCGCTGTATTGGGCTATTTGATTCACTGAATTCCTGAGCTGGAAATTGTCTACCAGTGGAGGGCCAAATTTGTAACCCCCGTAACCGAGGACAAGCAGCACCATAATAGTAAGAAGGCACCCGACGTTGCTCTGGCCGTGCTGTTGAACCATAGCCTTTCGACAAAAGTGCGTTTTCAATTCCTCATTACCTCGCGGCCCCCTCTCACCTCGCAGGCGGGACAAGGGCGATAGTGACCGCTCCACCGTCGCCCAGCCCCAGCGCCTCGCGGAGGTTAACCGGGGCCAACAACTCAACCACGTTGTTCGGATAGGAGGGAACTGCCGGAAGCACAATGGCACCCGAAACCTGTCCTTCCACGCTAACGGGATAGCACCGCGCCGCACAGTAACCCTTCTCCGGTTCCAGAATCTGGCCGGGCTGGCTGCGCAGCTCCTTCCAAATTGCCAGGTCCTCTGCCCTTTCCAACCGCAGATTGAGAGTACCCGGGAATGGCTTAAAGTGGAACCCACTTGCCACCTGTTCCCGGACCCATGGCAGCCTGGTGAAAGCAGCTGCCTCACCCGTACCACTCACCACCCTCCCACGAATCCAGGCCGAGGCCCTGGCAAGAGGCAGCACCTCTTTCAGCGAGGGAATCCACGGCGAATGACCCATTCCTTGGGAGCCATTACGCTGGAGGAGGACTGCACGAATACCCAGCGACTCCGCGGGCTGGATGTCTTCCACCGCATCATTCCCCACGTGTATGACTTTCTCCGGCCGAGTTGCGGCTCGTTCCAAGGCCAGCTCAAAGAGTCGTATTCCCGGTTTGGCGTATCCTTGAGTCTCGGAAATCAACATGAAGTCGAAATAACGGCCTATTCCCAGGTTCTCACACAGCTCGAGCAGTCTCGGTTCCCAGTTGGAGACCGCCCCCAGGAGAAATCCGGATTCTTTGAGTTGCTTCAAAGTGGAGACAGTCTCCGGGAAGAGTCGGAAGACAGGTTCTTTCAGCCACGAATCCCAGATTTCCTTCCGGCAACTATCGAAGTGCTTCTTTACACCTGCCTTGCGGAGAATGGCGGCAATCAGGTCCTCACGGCGGGCTTCCTCTTTGCTGGCGGAGATTGTGAAGTCAGATCCACACAAGTCCGACGCACACCCGCTGGAGACGGGGCCGGTCTCCTCTTGTGCCTCTCT
>JAPUKI010000223.1 GCA_027295745.1 Acidobacteriota bacterium | reverse complement strand
CATGAAAATCCTCAAGTCCAGACTCTATGAGCTGGAGATGGAAAAGAAGCAAAAGGAATTGGATCAACTGGAAGACAGTAAAGCCGAGATCGCCTGGGGGAGCCAGATTCGATCTTATGTTCTCCACCCCTATCGGCTGGTGAAGGATCATCGAACCAAACTGGAATACGGAGATGTCGATTCCATTCTCAATGGGCACCTGGATCGCTTCATCAACGAGTTCCTGAAGCAGAAGAGTGGAAAAAAGAGTAAGGGAGCCCGGCGCTAATGCAGGAATCAGAAGACAAGAAAACAGAAGCAGAAGACTGCAAGTCGCCTATCGTCAGCTCTCAGGATCTGAAGGAACAGGCGGAATTGTTTCGCGAGCTGGCCAAAGCAGAGCCGCAGAAAATCTTTGAGCGCCCTCTGCCCGCTTGGAAGAAGTATTTGTACCTGAGTCTTATTTTTGCAGTTCTCTGTCTCGTGGTTTTCCTGTTGATTGCCGACAGGAGCCGTCGCCAGCTGATCGCTTCAGCAGGGGAAGGATGGAACCGTATTTCAGGAGCCGAGCAAAACGAGATCTTCAGATTACCTCCGCCTCCACCCCAGGCGGTCCGGACGAGAGTCCTGATTTCAGGCGACACGGTCGCGAGCGCCGACGATGAGGAGCAACCGATGGGTGTGCTTTTCTGGAATCAAACACTTTCTTCGCCAGAGAGGAATGAGCAGACCGCAGCTCCGGTGGTCCTGGCCCATAATCCTCTCAATGAAGCCGCCTACAACCTCCTGAGGGAGACCGAGGAGGTCACCGGTGAGCTCGGTGAGAACAATCATCCAGAGTTTGAATTCAAAGGCTGGCGGTCGGTGAAGGATGATGCACCCGAGTTCTGGATCGATCTGGTTGTGACGCGTCGCTCTGACGGACAAGAAGTCCATCTGATCTGGTCCGTCAACACAGAGACCAATCGAATAACTGCTCTCAGTCAGGCCGCCCGAGATCTGGAAGCCTCCCGATGAGAAACGTCAGTGGTCTTTAAGTACTCCCTTTCATAAATACGGTAATGTTTGCGGATGGGGCTTGCGAGGCGATGTCGCGAAGGGAGGAGGAGGCAATGCAGGGACATCGACGACGAGAGACAAAGAGATCGCCCGCAATCCCCATTCGCCCGAAGGGTTGGGGCGGGACGGGCCCATCTCTTTGTTGCTCCTCCTCGCCGATGTCTCGACATCGACTCGTCGTCGCGTCTCGATCTGGGCTCCGTCGCGCCCCCCACAAACGTTTCGGTATTTATGAAAGTGAGTACCAACCTGCTACAATGGCCGTAAACTCAAGCTGGTAAAAACAGTGGAGACTCGTACAAAGTGAGCCGGTCTACGGAAACAACCCCATCCGCAGAAATCGAAGAAGAACTGGAGGTTTTTTCCCAATACCTCAAAAAAAGCGGACGCAAGATGACGCGTCAGCGGCGCATGGTGGTCGAGAGCTTTCTTTTAGCGGGCGGACATTTGAGTACCGAGGAACTCTATCAATTGGTCAAAAAGACAGATCCCAAGCTGGGCTTCGTGACAGTTTTTAGAACCCTGAAGACTTTGGCGGATTGTGGGTTGGCTCGGGAAACCGATCTCCATGACGGGCGCACCCGCTTTGAACATACCTACAAGCGTCCCCACCATCATCACATCGTGTGCCTTGAATGCGAGCGTACCATTGAGTTCCTGAGCCCCGAGAGTGAACGAATTCAGGACGAAATTACTTCCAACTATGGCTTCAGGCCGGTGAGCCATAACATGCAGATCTTTGGGGTCTGCCCGGACTGTCAGAAAAAGCAGAAGACCAGTCAAGATATTGTGGATTCCGATCTGGTCTTCGCCCGAGATGCTTTGAAGATTGCCATGGCGACGGAAAAAAGAGGTGTGAACTTCTACCGCACCGCGTCACAAATCGTCACTCACGCTTCCACAAAGAAGATTTTTCTGGAGATGCTCGAGGAGGAAAAGAGGCATTTACGGAAACTGGAAAAAGAGTGGAAAGTGCTCATGAAAAGGGACAGGAATCTGCTGGCGGCACCCGTCTTTTTGCATTTCGATTATGAAGCTCTGAAGAACATCTTTCCCTCCCGAAGCGAGACTCAGGAAAGGCTGAAAACCAGTCTCCGCGAGATCGATGCCCTTGAGATGGCTATGAAGATGGAATTGGAAGCCTATCGATTTTTCTCTGAGTATGCTGAGAAATTCAATGATACCAAGGGAAAAGACATTTTCCTGCAGTTTGCCGCCGAAGAACAGGAACACTACAGCCTGATCAAGAAAGAATACGAGAAGCTGAAGCTGGCAGCTGAGAGCTGATCACGGTCAGCTCTCAGCTGAAATCCTAAATCATAAATCCCAAATTCCAAACAAATTCTAAATTCCAAATTCTAAATTCTAAACCACCGCCGGCCAAAGGCCGGTGGAAATCCTAAATTCTAAATCCCAAACCTCTCGGGTCAAAACTGTTGCTTCGCATCTGGTTCTTTTGGATGGCTTTTGTGGTTTATTTGTTTGGAATTTGGGATTTAGGATTTGGAGCTTCCGCCGGCCCAGAGCTGACTGTGTTCAGCTCTGGGCCGGCGGTGACAGAGCCGATTGCTAAAATTGGTTCGTGAAATATCGCTGGAGTGTTCTTTCGAGCCTACCTCGACAAATCCAATTGCTTTCCACTGAGCTGGGAGTGTCTCCTCTGCTGGCTCATCTGCTCCTTCAGCGGGGATTCGAGGATCCTGATCAAGCTGAGAGATTTCTCAGGCCCAGTTTGCAGGATCTGCATGATCCCTACCTGATGAAAGATATGGATTGCGTGGTGGAAACGATTCTTAAAGCCCGAGACCTGGGTGAGAAGATCCTGATCTATGGAGACTATGATGTCGATGGCATCACCGCTACCGTGGTCTTGAAGCGGGCGCTGGAGATGCTGGGTGCAACAGTTGGTTTTTACTTGCCCCGGCGTCTTGAGGAGGGATACGGCCTCAAGAAGGAAGTGTTGAAGAAGGCGCGCGCGGATGGCTATGCTCTGGTCATCACCGTCGATAACGGAATACGAGCCTTGGAGGCGGCTCATGTGGCCCTTGAGCTGGGACTCCAACTGATTATCACGGACCATCATCTGCCGGACAACTCATTGCCCTCGGCCTATGCCATTTTGAATCCACACCGTCCAGATTGCCCCTACCCCGACAAGGATCTTGCTGCCGTGGGAGTGGTCTTCAAACTTGTGCAAGCCCTTTTCCAAAAAGTCGGGAGAGAAAGGATCCTGCCGCACTTCTTGAAACTGGTTGCAATTGGAACCGTTGCCGACGTGGTTCCTCTGGTGGGAGAAAATCGCATTTTTGTGCGGTTCGGTCTGGAAGGATTGGCAGATCCGCAGAATCCTGGACTCAAAGCCCTTCTCCGGGGCGCTGGGGTGAATGGTGAAGTGACCTGGTCTGATGTGGGCTTCAAACTCGCACCTCGAATCAATGCTGTGACCCGGATGGGAGGTGGTCCTGAGGTGGTGAATTTGTTCAGTGAAGATAGTCAGACCAATGCCCAGGCGATTGTGCAGGAAATGAATGCCAAGAACTCCCTCAGGCAGCAGGAGGAAAGGCGTATTCTGGCCGAGATTGAAGATCGGATAGGGCAAGACCCCTCAGCCTTTGAAGGAAAGTTTTTGACAGTGGCTGGCCAGCACTGGCATCGCGGGGTGATCGGCATTGTGGCCTCCCGACTGGTGGAGCGATTCTGCCGCCCAGTGCTGGTTTTGTCGATTGAAGATTCTTTCTGTCAGGGCTCGGGACGGAGTATCCCTGGCTTCAATCTCCTGGAGGCTTTAGAGGAGTGTCGTGATCTCTTTGCGCAATTTGGGGGCCATTCTCAGGCAGTTGGCTGTCTGCTAGCTGAGGAGAATTGCAGGCCAGAAAAATTGGATGAGCTGGCTTGTCGTCTGGAAAGCCATGCCGCCGCAAAGTTGCCGTCAGAGGACCTGGTTCCTTCTCTGAGCATTGAAAGTTTCCTACCCGCTGAAGAGATTTCCCTGTCCCTCTACCAAGTGATAGAGCAACTGGCTCCTTTCGGTAACGGAAACCCGGACCCGGTATTTGCATCAAGGAAGATGAGGATTGTGGCCGGACCATGGGTGCTGAAGGACCAGCACCTAAAATTTCAGGTCCAGTGCAATGGCTCTCGGGTTGATGCCATCTGGTGGAAAAATGGAGGTCTCGCTGATACCATTAGCACTGGATCTCAGGTCGATTTGGCCTATACGATGAGCAGGGACAGTTACCTGGGAAGGAATAAGTTGCTTCTGACCATCCGCGATATGCGCCTGCCTTGAGTCGAATTCCTTCCGCTCGTAAAATAGAGTATGTGCCTCTTAAAATCATTTCGTGTCGTTCTGATCATTGGAATTCTTTTGGGGGGAACGGCCATTGTGTGGAATTTGCTCTCTCGCCGTCAGGAAGGACTTGTCATCCCTGAGGTAGAGATTCTTTCTCCGGACATTAGCCGCCAGACCACTCAGTTCGAATACACTGAACACAAGCGTGGCCGGACCGTCTTTACCGTTCATGCTGAAACCAGTACGCAGACAGTCAGCCAGGTCCACACGTTGGAGAATGTGACTCTTGCTTACTATGACGAGTCTGGAACGGTTTCCGACATCATCTCGGCCCAAAAAGCTGTCTATCTTTTAGAGGATCAACAGATTGAGTTCACCGGCGATGCCAGAATGAAGCTGGCCGATGGCACGGAGGTGTTTTCCGAACAAGTGAGTGCAGACCTCATTCAGGAAAGGATGGTGATCGACGGCAATTTTCGCTTCCGAAAGGGAGATCTCAGGGGAGATGGCGAGTCCCTGATCTACGACTTCCCCCAGAGGAAGATACAAGTGGAAAGGGGCCTGCATCTGATGACCGCTTCCGGGTCAGATGATGTTGATGGAAGGGCTTCACAGGCCGTCTATGTTCTCTTCGAACAGACGGTAGAGCTCCTCGGCGACGCGCTCATCTCAGGAGGTGATACCCATCTGGAGGCTGATCAGATCACCGTCTTTTTGACAAGAGAACACCGGATTGAAAAGATTCTCAGCAGGGGTGAGGCCCGCCTTCAATTTGCCTCGCTGAAGGCCCTGTCGGGTCCACAGATCAATGTATTCTTCAATCCTGATTTGAAGCGCCTGGAGAAAATTGAAGCTCTGGGAGAGCCCCAGAGGTCTTCTGAGAGAGCAGTGTATTCTGAGTGGGCCGAAGGGAGGGACTACTTCCTGGAGGCGAACCGAATCGATGTGGTCCCGGAACGTGAAGGGACCATGGAAGGGCTGCTCTTGGAGACATTCTCAGCTCGAGGTGACGTCCTGTTTCGCTCTCCCTCACTGGGGATCGAAGAGTCACGCTCCCAGGAGATGGAAGGCCAATTTTTCGACAACGGAGAGCATCTGCGGCAGCTCGATCTGCGAGGACAGGTTTTTCTCAGGAGGGGGCCTGATCTCCAGTCCTCGGTTGAAGAACAACTGCACAGTGAAGTCCTAACCCTTCGATTTGGACCTGAACAAGAAATTGAGCAAGCCATAGCCAGCGGAAATGTGGATCTGAGATTGAATTCTCTGCAAGGATATCGCCATCTCCGGGCCAGGGACTCTGTGGAAGTGAGCTACCTGGATGGAAGCCCCGAGCGAATCGTGAGCCGGGGAGATTGCCGAATAGAAATGGGTGGTGCTGGTCAGAGGGATGTCCTGGAAGCTCCCTTCATCGAGATACGCTATAGGCAAGGTCTCCTTGACCACATGACGGCTCAAGGAGGGGTCACGCTGGAGTCTAACGGGCAGGGAGAGACCAGGTATACGACCAGTCAGCGACTGGAGGTGTCTTACCGAGACAGCGAGATGGAGAGGGCTGTCCAATCGGGAGATTTTCATTTCTGGGAGGGTAATCCTGCCAGCATTGACGTCGAATCGGATCAAGCTGTTTTCGATCCAGAGAGCCAAAAGATCACCATGACAGGGGAGAGGATGCCTGTGTTGAGATTCATCGGCGCTGCTGGCAGCGCTGATAATTCCCCGGTGGAGACAACTGCCCAGCGTCTCGAGTTGGATCGGAGGACGGGCGAGATCACTGCCCTGGGGCGGGTGAGAAGCTTCTTCCCGGAAGAGGACGGTTCGACGATCATTACCTCGGGTGGAATGCAGGCCAATCCGGAGACAGGCTGGATCACCTATTCTGTCAATCCCAGAATCACTCAACAATTCAACTCCATCACAGGAAAGATTGTGCGGTACAATCATCGAGATCAACAGCTGGTGGTTGAGGAGGAGGTCAAAAGTTTCCTCCTCGAGGGGAACCATGAAGATGGCAAAAAGTATACGGTTCAAGCCGATCGTTTGCTGTACAAGCGAGCAGATCTTCGAGCACGATACGAGGGAAAGGTGCGGGTCAAGACAGACGATTTGATTGTCGATGCTCCCTTTGTGGAGTTCATCTTTTTAACAGCGGATCCGGATCAACTCCAGGAGATCGTCGCATGGGGAGGAGTCCAGATCACGGGAAAGGATAGAGAAGCCCAGGGCCAGAGGGCTGTGCATTATCCGTCGCAGGAGAAGGTGGTCCTGACGGGAGATCCTGCCCAAGTGATTGAAGCCCTTCGGGGTAAAGTTACCGGTCGTCAGCTCACCTTCTTTACCGGAGACGACAGACTTCTCATTGAAGATCCTTCCACTCCTGCAAAGCCATGAGCCGGGAAGAGTCCTCCCCGGCCCTCGAAGCCCGGCAAATCAATAAATCGTATCGCGGAAGAAAAGTCGTCAACAATGTCAGTTTGACGATTTCCTCTGGAGAAGTTGTGGGATTGCTGGGACCGAATGGTGCCGGAAAGACCACGACTTTTTACATGATCGTCGGTTTGACCAACCCAGATAGTGGCAGCGTATACCTGGACGGTCAGGACATTACTTCCTTGCCCATGTACTTGCGGGCAAGAAAGGGCATCAGTTATCTGCCACAGGAACCCTCCGTCTTTCGCAAGCTTTCCGTCGAGGACAATCTTTATGCCGTTGCCGAAACACTTGGTCTGGCCTCGGGGATAGCCGATCAGCTGGTGAGTGAACTCCTGGAGGAATTCGGGATTGCCGGGCTGAGAAAAAGTCTTGCTTATACTCTTTCAGGAGGTGAACGTAGACGGCTCGAGATTGCTCGTTCGATGATGATGAAGCCTGCATTCATTCTTCTGGATGAGCCTTTTGCGGGGATTGATCCTCTGGCCGTATTGGAGATCCAACGCATCGTCACTCAACTGAAAGCCAAGAACATTGGAGTCTTGATCACCGATCATAACGTGCGGGAAACTCTGAAGATCACAGACCGGGCTTACATCATCAATGAAGGAACCATCTTTCGAATGGGGACTCCTGATCTGCTCTCCTCCGATCTTGAAGTTCGCAAAGTTTACCTCGGTGAAAACTTTCGATTATACTGATTTAGAGGGAAAGAACAGTGACGGGACGAGGTTGAGGCTGGGGTCGTCACTGGGAACTTCCTTATTCTCTTGTACGGAGGGTGCTGAGAAAACTGAATGGATAGACGCGGTCCTTTAAGGCAGACTCTTGGATTGAACCTTTCCCAGCGACTGGTGATGACACCCTCGCTGCTGCAGAAGATTGAACTCCTGACCCTGAATCGACTGGAACTTTCCGATCTGCTGAACCAGGAGCTGGCCGAAAACCCCGTATTAGAGGAAACGATAGAACAACCGGAGATTGAACCAGGCGAGAGGAGCGAGGAAGAGAAAGAGTCCGCAAAGGATGAGGACGGATACGAAGATTTTGACTATGAATACTTTTTTGGCGAGTATTTGAGTCCCAGTTATCGCTCCCGCGAGAGGGAGGCCAGGAGTGACCAGCCCTCCTTCGAACTGTTTTTGGCTACCCCGTCGACACTAAGTGATCATCTGAACTGGCAGCTGAATTTGAACGAAGTTCCCGCGGAGATCCGTGAGATTGGGTACTTTATCATCGGGAACATCAATGAAGACGGCTACTTGATGGTCTCCGTCGAGGAGATGGTAGAGTCCCTGCACGCCTCCAGAGAAAAGGTTGAAGAGGCCTTAAGGGTGGTCCAGAGTTTTGATCCCATAGGCATAGCAAGCAGGAGCCTGCAGGAGTGTCTGCTGATACAAATTCGAGCTGATGGATTGGAGGGTTCACTGGCCGAGCAGCTGGTGCGCGATTACCTTCCCTTGATCCAAGCCAGAAAATTTAAGGAACTTGTCAAGCAAGTGGGCTGCAGTCTGGAAGAGATCGCGGAGGCCATGGAGACCGTTCGGAGTTTTTCGCCCAAGCCGGGTCAAAAGCACAGCCAAACAAACCCTATATACATCCAGCCGGATGTACATATCTATAAGGTGGATGGTGAATACCAAATTGCTCTCAACGATGACGGTTTGCCCAAGCTGCGGCTCAGCCGCGC
>JAPUKI010000222.1 GCA_027295745.1 Acidobacteriota bacterium | reverse complement strand
GGTCCGGACTGGCTTCTGATTGTGCCGCTATTGTGCCGTAACTCATCGGCAAGTGCCGACATAGACGGTAGGAAGCGGATGTGAGTCGCCGCCCCTATCTCTCGCCATGGACGCAGCTTATTGGATCTCCCGTCGACTTCGGCTGCGATAGAGTCGTTTGTCGACAACACCCGCCATTCTTTTTACATCGAGTTCCCTTTGAAGAAAATCTTTGATACGTTCTGCATGGCCTATCGGGTCCTCCAGCACTTCCTTGTAATCCACGAAAATCACTTCAAAATTTGACTGCTGGCGGATCCAGTTTTTCACCTTCCTCAAATGTTTTTCGAAGAGAAGCATCATCTTTCTATTATCAGCGGGGTCGGATGGTTCACCTCTTCGAATCAGCATTTTATTTTGAGAAATGATCACCTCTTCGAGATCCCGATCCATAAAGATCAATTTAAAAAAGGAATTTGAGGGGAGTTCCTTCAAGAGTTCCGAGATGACTTTGAGGGCCTTTCCCTTGGCATCTCCGATCCAGGACTTATCCTCTTCCCGGTGAAGATTCTTTATCTTTTCCAATTCATAATAGCCTTGGGGATTATCCTGGTCCGCCTTCCTGATATTGTCTGTGAGTAGCGTAATTCCACCTGCCTTGAGCATCTTCATGATCATGGAAGTACCTGATCGGGGAAGCCCCGAAACAATAATGATAGGCTCTCGAATCTTCTTAACTCGGTAGATTCCTTTCAAAAATCTAAGCAAACGCTCTCTTCAGGTCAGTGCCGCGTATCCGGTTAGAGTTCCACTCCCAAAACGCCTTTGAAGACAAATCCGAAGACGATTGAAAGCAGAAAGAAAAGAACTAGCCAGTGAACGTCCCAGCCCCAAATGGATATTTGCAATGGGCGATATTTCACCTCGATTGACTCCACTGTGTAGGAGGAGGGAATGGGTGCTTCACCCGGGTAAAGAAGCAGCCCGAGCAACGAATTGGTCCGCAAAGCAGAGACAGCTCGCCAACCCTGTCCAACAGACAATTCCTTTTGGATCGTTTCCTCACCCACTTGGACAGTCAGCGGGTACTGGCCAGGCTGCTCTGCACGGATTCTCCAGGAGATTTCATTTAGCGACTCAATACGCACAGCGGGAGTTTCCACCCTGACTCCAGCTGGAGTCTGCAACAAGATCTTCTCTTCCAGGACTGAGGGCTCCGTCAGTCTCACTACCAACACCGTTGGCACACCCGGTTCAAGCGGCCTGAGAGAGAAGTGTAAATTGAGCTGCACGATAATGAGCATCACAGGCACGATGAGAACAAGCATCGGAATGGTTGAGTATCTCAGGTAGGTGACGGTATCTCTCAAAATGCGTCCCTGGAGTCGCAGAACAATTCTCACGTCGTGCTGGAACAACCGAACACCCAGAAGATTCCCCCAGATTTTGGTCTTTATTCGCCGGATGGCATCTTGGTTCGACACCTTTCCAAAGATCCACAGCATCAAGATTCCGGTCAAGAGGGAGACAAAGAGAATAGGCCAGAGCGGGTCAGATCCTTGAAAGGGCCAAACCAGAAGACCAAACAGACTCGTTAGTAACCCATTAATGGATGTAACTAGTGGGATCATGGTTGATTCCACCTCAATTCATAGAGGGTGCGCCCGATTCGCTCGAGCTCATAGGCCCATGCTAGGAAATGTATCCCAGCCCTTTAAGTCTCTTTTTTACTTCCTCTTCGGACTCCGCATCTTCCAGCTTCGCAAGTTCTTTCTCCAGAGCGTGAGCTACAAATTCTTCAACTGAAGAATAGCCTGCTGTCTCGGAATGCTTCTTGATTTTTTCCAGGAGGGCTTTGTCAATCTTGATTTTAGAACCGAACATGATTCTTTCCTAATTTCTAGGGTCAAGAGAATCTTGACCAATCATCTCAGGAAGTTTTGCAATACCGTACTCATCCAGAACACTAACCGTCAAATCGTACAAAGTCGGGTTGTCCAGGGTAATCTTTTGATTGGTGATCAGCACGCCGGGAACAAGCCTGTAGTCGATACTGTGGTCACCACTCCAGGGGTCATCATTATCCACAAAAACCTCTCTGGGGAATTCACCTAAGGGACTCTTCCAGGAACTTCGGTAGCCCCAGTTGTAGCCCACTATAAGATCCGGTCCGCTGTCCAGGTATGGCCCCTGGAAATCTCGATGGGTTTGAATGACCAGAGTAATGGGCTGCTGGTTATTGCGGGGGTCTTTCATGGCCAGCAGTTCTCTTTCCAACTGGTCGAGTAATCTCTGATATTCTGTTTCCTTCGAGACGATCCCGTTCCTCTCACGACCTCGTAGGTTAATGTAGAGTCCGTTTAGCCCCAGAGCGTAAGCTTTGGTCCCCGTCCAATCGACGTTCAAAAAGAGAGGCTGACGTCCCCTTTGAGATGGATTTCGCAGCCTGACATAACCTTTTTCCAGCAGCCAGGAATTGAGGTTTACACCCCGGTAAAAGGGAGAAAATCCGTGATCGGACATGATGATGAGCGTCGTGTCCTGGTCGATGGACTCCCGAACCCGGCCAACGGCTTCATCGATCTGCTGGTAAAGTATCCTGATAGCATTACCTAGCTTCGGGTCAGGAATAAAGCTTGGGTGTGTGGGATCGAAGTATCTCCAGAGCATGTGACTGCCTTGATCCACGCTGGAGAAATAAAAGAATAGGAGACCTTCTGTGAAGTTGCTGAGGAAATAATCAAGGGCCCGCCTTCGTTCTTGGAAAACAAACTGAACCTGATCCCAAAATTCCAAGCCGTTAAAAATCCCGCCAGAGAATGCCTTGGTCTCTTCTGGTAGCTCCTGGGTGTAGAAGTACCCCAACTCATCGTAGAGTCTCCTGGACCAGTCTTGCGGTGTGGAAATCGGCACTGCCGGATCCGCCGGATTAATTTGCAAGGGAGTGACGTACAGGCGGAAATCAGGACGAACCTCTTGCAAATAAAACCTCCCCACTGCACTGATGCTGACCAAGTAGGGAAGGGCCTCAAAATCGACTGAAACCCAATCGCTCCATTCTCCCTCCTCCAGTATGAATTCCTCATCCTGGACGACAAATTTGGCCACCGATTCCTCGGGATCCAGAAAAACCTGAAAGTCGATAGCCATCTTGGGATTCGTATATTCTACTTCTGTGCTTTCCGCGACTCTGCCCGTTCCGGGGAAAGACTCTTTGGGGACGCGCCGGAAAGTGTTTTCCGGTCCTATGAGTTGAGCATCCACCCTGTTGTTCCGGACTGAAACTGTAAAGATACGGCCTCCCGAGATATCCTCTGCGTTGCCAGGGGGGCGGTCGGTGTAGAAGGAGAAGATCCCGGGCGTACCCAAAATATCGGGAGTCCCCATGCCCGAGAATGACTGTCCGGGAGGCGCCGGTGGAAAGTTAGCCGGCATGCGGAAAACAGAAGTAGGGATGTTGTGTCTCTCCAGAATGTGCCAGAAGGGTTGCCCTTGCCTGAGCTGCTGAACGGTTCCTGCAGACAGAGGGATCACCCATGAGCCGATCGAGAAATTCCAGCTGGAGGGAAGGGCTTTGGCCATGGAAAACTCAGGCATCATCGTCTTGGGATCTCGCTTCAGAAAGTCGAAAATGCCATGTCCTGCGGGATCTAAGCCCGTAATGAAACTCGACCACGCCACCGGACTGAGGGGTGGCATCGTGGTCTCCAGGGGTTTGAAATCGCCTTCGCTGATCAGTTGTTTGAAATTCGGCAAAAAGCCCTCATCCATGAATGTTTGTAAGAGCTTGGGATCGAGGCCATCCACACCAAGGATCAGAACTTTCTTAGCCGGGGCGGATCTTTTGAGGGTCAGGGGGATCACAACTGCAACAATAACCAAAATTGAAATGATGATTTTGAGTAACAGCTTCATTTTCTCAACCGGACTGGGTTTGTTCTGTCAAAGCTCTTCAGTTTGTTGCAATCATCTGCAGCAAGGTGCCACGGCCGACGCGACCTGGTTTGATTGAGACTCATGTTCCTTCTCCGTTTCCCGCCTGGTCTGGCAGGAAGGACTTCCCATCACAATAGGCTGGAATGGGAACACCAAAGAGATCGAGAACAGTAGGGCCAATATCCATGATGCTCGGCTTGTCACTGGCGATTTTTCGATTGCTAAAGAGAATCCCGGGAACGTCGGGGGGATTGATGCAGTGGTCTCCACTCCAGCTTTTGAGGTTGTCCTCAAAAATCTCCTCAGTCACGGCGCCAGTCGCACAGGGCCAGGAAACGCGGTAGCCCACATTGAAGCCAACCATTAAGTCAGGAGCTTCTTCCACGTAAGGGCCCTGGTAAACTTTCCGGGTATCGTAAACTTCACCGACGGCATCGGTCTTTCGTTCCTCGTCGTAGAGCGTTTGTAACCCCTTGATAATCTCCTGCTTCACAGCTCGCTCTTCCTCACCCGGCTCGACCAATCCTTGTGCCTCCCTTCCGGCCAGATTGAGGTAAATCCCGCCTAACCCCACCGCATAGGCTCTGGTTCTAGTCCAATCCACGTCCTGCAACCATTCGGCGCCGCTAGGCTTGCCCTGAAGAGCCAGAAAACCGTTTTCACGTAACCAGGAATTGAGATTGACTCCGCGTTGAAAGGACTTGAACCCGTGGTCGGACATCACAATGAGTACGGTGTCATCTGTTACAGAGTCCATGACACGGCCAACCAGATCATCCATCTTCTGATACATTTTCTGAATCTCGTAGCGATGCTTTTCGACGTCTTTACCGGCATTAGCCGGATGATCCTTTTCAAGGTATCTCCAGAACATATGCTGGAGACGGTCTGTGATGTCGAAGATGCAAACTGCAAGACCTCGATTTGTCTTCTCTATGGCATCAAATAGCATCTGTTCCCGTTCTTCATGAATCAGATAACTCTGTTTTATAAAGGCTCCTTCATCGAGGACCCCGTCGTTAAGAGCCCAGGTATCTTCAGCCAGACCGAGGGTGCAAAACTTGCCTTGGGTCTTGGCCAGGTACATGGAATAGGTCACGGGATGAGAGATCGGCAGGACAGGTTTTTCCGGGTCGATATTTAAGGGTGTCATATACAGCTTGAAGTGAGGGGTCGTTTCCTTCAAGTAAAAGCGGCACATTCCTCGAATCTTCATTCCTAGGCCCGTTCGGAAACGGAGAGGAATCCAGGGAGTATACTCTTGCAGCGTCAGCGGATAGCTTTTCTGGTTGACCACAAGCTCGGCATCCGCTCCATTTTTCCCAATATGGGCGGCGAGTGGGATACGCATTTCTTCACTGTCCTTGAGTAGCGGATTATCGGGACCGGAAATGAAGGAGTTGACCGTTCCATGATCGACCGTTACGGGGATTTGGATGCCTCCAGTAAATTGACCCTCTTCCTCGCGATCACTACTGTAGTAGGAAAACGTGCCCTGACTCCCTTTGAGATCCGGTACGGACATAGCCGATAGCATCACACCCTTGAATTTTTCGGGCGGAAATGTGATCGGCACCCGAAGGACCGTGCTGAACACTCCGTGATTACCCAGAATCTTCCAGAATGATTGGCTTTTGCGTCCAAACAGAATTCTTGGTTTGCCCAATGGAATCCTGTATCGACCCATAGACAACTTCCGGGAAGGGGATTCGATTTGGGCCGAACAGAGCTGGGGAAAGTAGGATTTCCGGTTCGGCACCAGGAAATCGAAAACCTTGTGCCGGCCAGGGTTACAGCCCGTTTGAAATGAGGACCAGGCCACCGGGGATTCGGCCGGCAGAGTCGTTTCCAGACGAGTATAACTCCCTTGATCGCGCAGCCGGGTAAAGTTTGGAAGTAGACCTTGAGACATGAAGCGATCGGTCAGATCCGGATCCTGCCCGTCCAGGCCCACGATGATTACACGCCGAACCCTGCTTTTGCTCAGGACTTTTCTCCAACGCAAAGTGTGAAGGGCCCAGCGGAAAGGCCATGTCAACATCGTTACGATTGCCAGGAGAAAGGTGATCAAAACGATAAAGAACGAGGACACAAAAGCGATCCCGGCACCCGGTCCAATGTAAGCTTCCACTCTAGGCGGGAACAGAAGGCACGCCCCCAGGAAGAGAAAAGTGGTGAGCAGAAACTTTCTCGATCTCATGACTGTCTAGTGGACCCCAATCTATCAACTTCAGGAAAAGAAAGAAAAACAATCACTTAATCGGGTTTCCCATCCATCCAAAAGCCGGAAAATTGGGAAAGATTAGGAAACAGAGTGGGAGACATTTGGGAGACACTTTTGAACAACCTGCTCGTCCCAGCTCATCAGGATACTGAATCGATATATACCCCTGTGCGTCGTTACGGCTCATTCCCCAACCTGCGACGCAGCAGGCCGGTGAAGCGGGGTGCTTTACTCCGATTCCATTGCCTCCACCCGCCTTCGCATTTGAAGCCGCCATGGAGGGAACGTAAGGAGAAGTAAATTGCTCATCTCCGTGAAGCAGGCCCTTCAGTGTGGCTGGTTGCTGCGGCCGATGTAGCCCAGCGCCCGCAGCGTCTCGAGCTGCTCGGCGGTCAGTGGGGATTCCTGTGACCGCGTGAACTGCTGCGCCAGGGTTTGGTGCACCTTCCACTGCGCCTCGAGGAACCGGGTGTAGTGCGCGACCAGGTCAGGGTGGTCCTCATGCACGCTGTAAAAGGCTCGCGGATCGCGCCA
The DNA here is from genome assembly GCA_027295745.1 of Acidobacteriota bacterium. Classification (GTDB taxonomy): domain Bacteria; phylum Acidobacteriota; class UBA6911; order RPQK01; family JADFOI01; genus JADFOI01. The sequence continues at coordinate 174 of JAPUKI010000222.1, read as the reverse complement.
CAGGTCGTACAGCAGCAGGCGCGGGGCACTCCCTGGGCGCTCGTTCCACAGTGCCTCTTTGAACTGGTTCTGGTGATGGTGCCCTCTGAAAGAGATGCGCTCTTGGTCGGGCTGCGGGTCGATGAACAACGACGCTGCCCAGCGCCCGTCGATGACCTCGATCGCCCCCCGGAG
>JAPUKI010000221.1 GCA_027295745.1 Acidobacteriota bacterium | reverse complement strand
CCCATGGTGCGAGAGTTAGTGTTGGATGTCGATGTCAGCAAGAAAGAGATCCAGGTGGATCTCCCGTCGGGACTGGCGACCGATTTGTAAGCACCGATTCATGAGCTTGTGGCGGGTTTCCTTATGTTGATCAATATCGTGACGATTTTTCCCGATTTCTTCGGTGGAGTTTTTAACTTCGGCATGATCCACCAGGCCATGAAAAAGGGGCTTCTTGAGACGAGAATGGTGGATCTGCGAGAGTTCGCCACAGATAAAAGAGGAACAGTTGATGATCGTCCCTACGGTGGAGGTGAGGGGATGGTGCTTAAGCCGGAGTTGATTTTTAGGGCCGTGGAGAAATGTCAGCAGGAATCCGGTAACAGAGGGCACACTATCTTACTCTCGCCGCAGGGGAAACGATTTGATCAGAAGAAGGCAAAGGAGTTATCTTTGAGGACCGATCTGATACTGATCTGCGGTCGCTACGAGGGCGTGGATCAACGGGTGGCGGACTATCTGGCCGACGAAGAGATTTCGGTGGGCGATTTTGTTCTCTCAGGAGGGGAGTTTGCAGCCTGTCTGATTGTTGATGCAGTTTGCCGCCTGATTCCCGGCGTGGTGGGGAAAGGGATTTCCGTTTTGGAGGAATCTTTTATGGAAGGGCTTCTTGATTGTTCCCACTATACCCGGCCCGCAGCCTTTCGAGGATGGAAGGTGCCTGAGGTGCTTCTCTCCGGAGATCATGTGCGAATCCAGCAATGGAGGCGTCAACAGGCCCTGAAACAAACTCAAAAAAAACGGCCGGATCTTTTGAGAGAAGAGACACGTGAAATGGAAAAGACCTGAGGAGCGAAATGAACTTGGTGGATAAAGTTGAGCAGAAACACATGAACCGGGAAATTCCTGATTTCAAGTCAGGAGATACGGTTCGAGTCAATGTGAAGATCAAGGAGGGAGAAAAGGTCCGGATTCAGGTATTCGAAGGGGTGGTTATAGCCATCAGGAGAAGAGCCTTGAACTCCACTTTCACCGTCCGGAAGGTTTCCTTTGGGTACGGAGTTGAGAGGATTTTCCCCCAATACTCTCCGATGATCGAAAGTATCGAGGTGGTCAAAAGAGGGCGGGTACGACGCGCTAAACTCTACTATTTGCGGGAGCGCAAAGGGAAGGCAGCTCGGATAAGAGAACTCAGACGGTGACCTTTCAGTGGGTATTAGCCCTTCCCATCAGGCGGATTCCGACTAATCGCCGATTGATCCGCTGTCGCCGGTGATTTCCTCAAAGACCGTTTCACCGAACCTTGGCCCTTTTCTCCAGTAGCATGGTCAACAAAGTCCTGTTTGTGATTTATGTTCTATACTGTCTTGAAGTAGGGATCTTCCTCCTCATCTTTCCCTGGATGCGCCTGTGGGACCAGAATCTTCTCCTACAATATTCTTCGTATCTCAGATTTCTTTTCCTGAATGATTTTTTCCGAGGTGCGGTCTCCGGGCTGGGTGTTGCCAACCTTATTCTAGGGGTTTGGGAAATTGCTCACTTTCAAGGATATTTTAGAAAGGCATAACCTCCACTCTCCCATATTCTATGGCATCTCCAATCGGCTGGCCTTTCCCCATCTTGATCCGTTGAATTATCTGGAGTTGCTTTTTCAGACGCGAGCTCACATTCTGCAGTGGCGTGAGAAGGATCTGCCAGCGGAAAAGAACCAAGTCTTCATTCGACATGGGGTGCAGCTGGCCAAACAGACCGGCAAGCTGTTCTTGGTGAATTCTCTCTTTGAAATGGCTCTTGATGAGGGGGCTGATGGTGCTCACCTCACCTCCAGCCAGGACGTTGGGGAGGCCCGACGGACTAGAGAACGCCTCGGAGCCAGCCAATGCATGTTGGGAAAGTCAGTTCATACATTGCGTGAGGCAGAAATGATTGAGGCACAGCAAGTGGATTACCTTCTGCTGGGACCGATCTTTGCCCCTCTCTCCAAGGAATCGGCTCGTCCTCCTTTAGGAAACTCAACTCTTCGGAAGGCCGTGCAGAGATTATCCACCCCGGTGATCGCTGTGGGAGGCATTGATGAATCCAATTTCGAGGAAATCTTTAAGACTGGAGCCAGCGGAGCAGCCGGAATAAGCTGGGTGCAGCGGGAGGTGGAAAGGCTTCTGTAGACCGCTGACAGCTGACACCTGACAGCTGACAACTGACAGCTGACAACTGACAGCTGACCGCAGACAGCAGACCGCAGACCACAGAACCGCTGACAGCTGACAACTGACAGCTGACAACAGATCTGATGAATCCCTTTTGATCACCATCTCAACAGAATGAGTTCAGAACTAAAGCCGGGGCCAAAAGCGGCACATAGGCCCCAGTCGCTTTTCTGTGGAGACCTTTCACTGATGATATGGTCCAAGATAAACAGTAGGGTTGGACTTGACATGTTGCCGTAGTTTTTCAAAACAAAACGACTGGGCTCGAGCATTCCCTCGCTGAGGTCAAGCGATTTTCTGAAATCATGAAGAATCTTGGCTCCCCCTGGATGAATGACAAAGTGAGAAAGGTCCTTCACTTTGAGTTGGTTGCGCTTCAGGAATTCGTGGATGTTGTTTTTGAGGTGTTTTTTAAGCAGGCGAGGAATACCCGGCGAGAGAATGACGCTGAGCCCAGTTTGGGTGAATTCCCATCCCATGAGATCGAGTGTGTCGGGCCACAGGGTGCTCAAGTTGTCCACCATGTGGATCCCGTCCTCTGGACAGGCATCGCCACAGACCAGAACAGCAGCGGCTCCGTCTGCAAAAAGGGCTGAGGCCACAAGGTTGCTTTTGCGATAATCTCTGAATTGGAAGGTGAGGGATGACAGCTCCACTGAGACCAAGAGAATTCGCTGCTCTGGTGCCCCCTTTGCCAGGTCAAAGCAGCGTGTGAGTCCAGAGGCTCCGCCGGCACACCCCAGACCAAAGATGGGCGTCCGTTTGGTATGAGTGTCAAATCCCAAGCGGTTGATAATGCGAGCATCGATACTGGGTGTTGACATCCCGCTGGTGGAGACAAAGATCAGATGATCCACGTGCTGGGGACCAAGACCAGCCTTCTCCAAACAGCGCTCAATGGCTTCAACGCTTAAGCGCTCAGACCAGCGGATGAATTCTTCGTTCTTCTCCGAAAAGGTGTGATCCCGTCCAAACCACTCCCGAGGGACACAAAAGAATCGCCTGTCAACGTGAACGTTCTCAAAAACGTCCATAAGGCTAGGAGTACACTCGAGCTTCTCTTGGAAATGCTGGCGGGCCACTTCCCGGATATTTTGCTGGTTAGAGCAGAAGGGAGGTACAGCAGTGCCGACGGCGACGACGCGTGGCATGAAGGAACCCCTACTGCACCGGAGCGCCCAGGCCAAAGAGAGAACCTTTTTGGGCGACGATGGAGACCTCTTCGGCTTCCACTACCTCCTGATACAAGGCTTCATCTTGCTCTTCGATGGCAAGTTGTCTGAGTGGTTCTAACTGAGGGATAAACTCCTGGATTTTCTTATTGAGTTTCTTGAGAGACTTTTGGAGATCCTCTTCAGAGGCTGTTTTATTGATGGCCTTTTCATCGATGTTGATCATAATGCCATCAATAGCCTGTCGGTAAGCATGAACCATATCCCTATAGGTGTGGAACTCCAAGGGATTTTCTTCCTTTTCCTTCCACTCCCTCCCTTCCATTCTTCGCTGGATGACCTTGAGCCGAGTTTCAGCAATTTCCAGGAAGACATCTACTCGCTTGTCCAATTCTTGATGCAGCTGGATTTTCGCGTATTCTTCATCAGTGAAACCATCTCTCGCCTGGAAGCTCACAGGCTGGAACCCAACCGGAGTCCCGACGGGCTGAGATGCCAGCGGCAGGAAGCTACCAATCAGTCTGCCTCTGGTGTTTCCACCGGTAGTTTCGTTTGCCCCTACCGTGTCACCCAGCATTTGTCTCAACAAATTTTTTCTCAAGTGTTCCAAATCTTGGATTGTGGTCTCGAAAGCCTCCAAGTACTCAAAAGGTACTGTGGTCCTCAAGTCCTTGATTGATTCGATCTGTTGGCGAAGACGAATTTCCAGTTTCTTGACCTGGTTTGAGTGTAGATCCTTTTCGTTTTGTACTCTGGAAGATTCTTCGTCGATGTAATGGGAGAGTGCCTGAATCTTTCCCAACAAGTCAGAGGCTTTATCCAGTTCCCCTCGCTGGATGTATCTGCGCAAAAGATCGGAACGACGATCCAGAACCTTTCTGAAAAGGTCAATCCGATCGCGATATCTCGACTTTCTCTGATATTCTCGAAACTCTGACTCGATAAGCAGATCCTTCAAGGGAAGCACGACTTCCTGTCCCACTTGAAGGAAATTCACAAGATTTCCCGCCAGAAGTAATGTGGCAAAGAGGAGTTTCATCTCTTACATTCTCTCAGGTACTGGTATACCAAGTAAATCGAGGCTCTTCAAGAGCCCCTGGCGTGCCGTATCGGCGACGGTGAGGTAAAAGCACCTTTTCGTCGAATCCCTTTCAGAGAGGATGTGGTACCTATGATAGAAGAGGTTAAATCGTTGGGCCAGGTTAAATGCATGTTTTGCCAAATGGGAGATCTCCATGGTAGCAATCGTTTGCTCAATGGCTTCATCAAGACGCGCCGTCTGAAGCAAAAGATTCCAGATGTCATCGTTGCCGATGAGGTGGGAGATGGAATGTGGTTCTTCCCACATCCTCTCACATTCTTTCTTCCAGATTGAAGGATTCCAATGCCCATCGAGCGCTTCCAGCTTGCGAAAAATGTTGTTGGCACGCACCACCGAATATTGCAAATAAGGTCCTGTTTCGCCCTCGAAACTGAGAGCCTCGGCAAAGTCAAAAGCGATCACCGTGTTGCGAGTATACTTAAGGACAAAGTAACGAAGTGCTCCAATGGAGATCTTCTGTGCGATCTCTTTTCGCTTCTCCAAAGTAAGATCTTTGGCCCGTGCGTTGACCTCCTCCAGCGATTTCTCCATCAGCTTGTCCATGAGATCGTCGGCCTTAACCCCCAGTCCCTTACGTCCCGAGACTTCCACATAGGGCTTCTTCCTCTCATCCTCTGACAACTGAAGGCCTAGTTCCAAACAGCAGGCCGGGGAGAGGGCTACCATTTCATAGGCGAAATGCACGGAGCGGTCCGCTTGCTGGGAAAAACCGAGTCTTCTTAAGCCCTCTACCACCACCCGTTGAAGATAAGCTTGACGGACGTCGATAACGTTGAAGACGGTCTGGCCTTGCCCGAAATCAGGTTCGCTGTAGGAAGAAGGTTCCGTTGCGCTCAACCACACCGTGTTTTCATCCGGACCACCATGATTATGCAGGATAAGTTGGCCGTCTTGGTATTGGCAAAGTGGGCGGAAGTGAAAGGTCTTTTTCAAAAGCCCAAACTTCCAGAGTTGGTAGGCTATATCCTTTCCCACATAGGTCACAGTACCATTGCTCCGAACGATGATTTTCTCCTCGCCAGGTTGGCCATCCATTCCTGGCATTTGCATGGTCCAACAGCCTTGGTAAGGACCATCCTTCCGAAAAGTGAGAGCTTTTTTCTCCTTGAGCCGTTGGAAGGCTTCTTCCCAGAACTTTAAGCACAGGATTTCACTTTCCCGGGGTAAGACCTGATATCGAACGCCGATGCGAAGCATTGTTGTCAAGTGGGCCATGACAATCCGCATGGATAGGTGCTCGGAGAGTTGCCGGCTGGGTTCTTGACCCTGCTCAATTTCTTGGAGTGCTTGCTCGCGATATTGAAGGCGAGACTCCTGCTCCTTATACCACTTAGAGACCTCGGCGTAGAGATCCCAGCAGTAGTAATCGAAAGGTTCCTCTATGGATTTGACCTGTTCGAGCGACATCTTGCGCAAGTGCTGAAAACCGACAACTACGTCGGCTACCTGTACACCTGTATTGTCGATGTAGTTTTGAACCTCAACTGTGTGGCCGCGGGCCCGCAGAAGTCTGGCAAAGGTGTCTCCCAGAGCCGCATTTCTCAAATGACCGATGTGAGCGGCCTTGTTGGGGTTAATATTCGTGTGCTCTACAATGATCTTCGTACCCGACGGTTCAACGGGAGGGCTGTGAAGCCAGCTGTGGAGATCTTTGAAGAACGAAACCCGCTTGAAGAAAACATTGAGATAACCGTTGCCAGCCGCTACGAAACGTTCCACATGGGGAGGGGTATCTATGTTTTCCTCCACTTCCGAGGCGATTTGACGTGGAGATCTATGAAGAGTTTTCGCCAGTTCGAAAGAGAAGGGAAAGGCCAGATCTCCGAATTCAATTCGCGGTGGTGTCTCCACCGAAAGCTGCTCCAGTTCCACTCCGAAGTATTGTGCAATGAACTTCTTTAGATGTCCCTCCGTCTCTTGTATTCGCTTCAGTAGCATAGGCGTAATGATAAGCGAACCCCCCCATTGAGGGCAAAATTCGTGCGGTCGTGCATTCGTGCGGTCGTGGGATCATGCTTTTCTCAGGCTGTGATTTGGTCCTGGCTAGCCCATCTGAGCAGCAGGTTTGAGCTTGTGGGACAAGATTGGCCTGCTACAGATATCTCCTTCGGATTCGACACCTCAAGTGCCTTGGCACAAGTGCCTCCCACCTTCTGGTGCTTGCGGTTTGGAGAATGTGGGAGCGGCCTCAGGCCGCGAATATGGGAGGGAATGCTTGGAGCACAAGGACTTTCGAATGCACGACAGCACGAAAGGACGAATGCACTACTTCACGACCGCACGAAAGCACAAGAGCACGAATGCACAATCTGCAGTATAGTGGTCCATTCGTAAGAGGAAGACGTCACGAAATCACAACCCCACGACGGCCCAGATGCCATAACCTTATGAGTAAATTACTTCATTTCGACCCCTTTAATGGAGTGAGTGGCGATATGATTCTGGGGGCTCTCATTCATCTGGGGTTGCCCTTGGAACATTTGAGAAAGGAGCTTGGCAAGCTGAACCTGGAGGAGTATGAGCTGGTGGCGGAAGAGACGGTCCGTCAAAGTATTCTGGGGATCAATTTCCAGGTCCAGACCAGTGAGTCCTCCCACCACCATCACAGGAGAGGGTTGAGAGAGATTCGGCAGTTGATTGAGGAGAGCGAGCTCGACTCTTGGGTGAAACAAACGGCCGGCTCGATTTTCAGCCGGCTGGGGGAGGCTGAAGCCAAAGTCCATCATACTTCCCTGGACGAGGTTCACTTTCATGAAGTTGGAGCCGTTGATGCCATCGTGGATAGCGTAGGCGCCGGTCTCGGGTTCCAGTAGTTGGGAGTGGAGTCCTTCGACAGTGCTCCTCTGAATCTGGGTGGTGGAACGGTCACTTTCTCACACGGAACATGGCCTGTTCCTGCGCCTGCGACCGCGGAGATGGTGACAGGGTTCCCGGTCTTTCTGGGCCAAGTGCAGGCCGAGCTCACCACACCCACCGGGGCTGCCATCGTGACAACTTTGGTGGAGGAATGGAGCACTTCCTCTGTGTTCCGGTACGAAAAATGGGGGTTTGGCGCCGGTGACAGGGAATTTGAAGAGATCCCTAACATGCTAAGATTGGTCCTGGGGCGAAGGATGGAAGCAGATGCCTCCGGAGGGGCCCCTGCGGAGGGCAATGGGGCATGGCAAGAGGAAGAGATCTGTCTTTTGGAGGCCAACATCGACGACATGGATGGCGAGATGTTTGGGCATTTTCTGGAGTTAGCCCTCAGAGAGAATGCCCTGGACGCCTATTTCACTCCCCTGCAAATGAAGAAAGGTCGTCCTGGGGTAAAGATTTCAGTTCTTTGCCAACAGCCGGATCGAGAGCGGATGGCAGAACTGATCTTTCGCGAAACGACCACGCTGGGCGTTCGATGGAGTCCCTGGAAGAGATGGATTTTGAGTCGTGAACTCAAGCCGATGGAGACTGAATACGGAACGGTGACACTAAAGATTGCCCGTTACAAGGGAGAAATTGTCAGTATGGCACCCGAATATGAAGATCTGAAGGCCATTGCTGAAAGATTGGATATTCCTTTGAAAACACTGCGACGAAACATTCTGAAACAGATCATTGATCAAGGTTATGAGTGACACATTCTATCTGACTACTCCTCTCTATTACGTCAACGGAGTCCCCCATGTGGGACACATCTATACATCCGTCCTCTCCGATGCGATTGCTCGTTACAAGCGGATGTGCGGTCTGGAGGTCTGCTCTCTCACGGGTACGGACGAACACGGGCTCAAGATTGAGAGGGCTGCCCGCCAACAAGGCATGGCTCCTCAAAAGTTCACCAACACTTACGCGGCCACTTTTCGGCAGGCCTGGAAAAAATTGGGCCTGAGTTTCGATGAATTTATCCGAACGACGGAAAAGCGACACCGGGCAGCCGTGGTAGAGATTTTTGAAAGAATTAAAGAGAACAATTTCATCTACCTGGGCGAATACAGTGGAAATTACTGTGTCAATTGTGAAGCCTATATACCTGAAAATGGGAAAACTTGCCCCGACTGTGGGCGTGATACCGAGTTTATGACAGAGGAGAGCTATTTCTTTAAACTCTCAGCCTTCCAGGAAAAGCTTCTGAACTTTTACGAGTCCAATCCGGACTTTGTCATCCCCGCAACCCGGATGAACGAGATTGTCAGCTTTGTCAAGGGGGGTCTTAGAGATCTGAGCATCAGCCGGACATCCTTTAGCTGGGGAATCCCAGTGCCCGGAGATGAAAAACACATCTTTTACGTCTGGTTTGATGCCCTCACAGGCTACCTTTCGGGTATTGGTTTTGCGAGTCAACCCGAAACCTTTGCCGCGTATTGGCCTGCAGATGTCCAATTGATCGGCAAAGATATTTTGCGCTTTCACGCCGTTTATTGGCCGGCCTTTCTGATTGCAGCTGGGTTAGAGCCACCCCACCATATCTTAACCAATGGATGGTGGACCGTAGATGGTGAAAAGATGTCCAAGTCCCGCGGCAATACCATCACCGCAGCTGAGTTGAGCGATTTGCTTCATCCCGATTATGTCAAGTACTTCCTGCTTCGAGAGATACCCATCGGTGCTGATGGAAACTTTTCCTATAACCTTCTCCTGAAGCGAGTGAACAGTGACTTGGCTAACGACCTGGGAAACTTGTCGAATCGGACGCTGACCATGATTAAGACATATTTCGACGCGAAAATCCCAGAGTGCGGGGAGCCTGAAGCGATGGATGAGGAACTCAGGGATTTCAGTAGCGAGACGATTGCTCTTTATCGTGAGAAGTTTGACAGTCTTCAAATCAAAAAAGCCCTTGACACTGTTTGGGAACTGATTTCCCTGGTTAATAAATACATTGTTGCGAACGAGCCCTGGGCTATGGCGGAGGATTCTTCCAGGACAGCTCGGCTGGGAACCGTGCTCTATCATGCGGCTGAGACCCTGCGGATCATAACTGTTTTAATGGCTCCCATTATTCCGACTGGGGCCGCCTCAATCCTCAAACAACTGGGGATCTCCAAGTCTCTTGAGGACCACAGGATCACCCAGTTGAAGTGGGGGGAGTTAGTAAAGGACTCTCCAATCGGTAAGGTTACGGCAGTCTACCCACGAATCGATCCACATGAATTCATGAGGGATGTCGAGGAAAGAAAGCAGAAGAGGGAAGCTGCTGCTCGGGAAGAGGAGAAGGCCGGTGTGATCTCGAAGAAAGACGAGATCGATATAGAAGACTTTGCCAAGGTGGAGATGAGGGTGGGAAAGATCGTTTCGGCGGAAAGAGTTCCCAAATCAGACAAGCTGGTAAAGATACAGGTGGACGTTGGATCAGACGTTCGTCAGATAGTGGCAGGGATCGGTAAGGAGTACACTCCTGAAGCATTACCAGGTCGTCTGGTAGCAGTTGTGACCAATCTGAAGTCTGTCAAACTTATGGGTGTTGAATCGAATGGAATGCTTGTGGCAGCCTCTAACAAGGGCAAGCCGGTTCTCGTCACTTTCAATGAGCCAGTCACACTCGGCGCTAGACTGCAGTAATGTTCATTGACTCTCATGCCCATCTCGATTCCTCGGATTTTCAACCAGATCTAGAGGAGGTTCTCCAGAGAGCGAAGGATGCCGGTGTATCCACTATTTTGACCATCGGCTGTGTCTCGGAGGGAGTGGAGAGTATTGCCACCTTTCTGCGGCTTCTGGAAGACCATGACTGTTTGTACGGGAGTATCGGTGTCCACCCTCACGATGCCCGCTTTTATAACGATGCACTGGGAGAGGAGATACAGCGGCTCTCGGAACACTCCAAGATTTTAGGCTGGGGGGAAATTGGATTGGATTTTCACTACCACCATTCTCCCCGTTCCCAACAAATCGAGGCTTTCAGACAGCAGCTGCGATGTGCTCGGGCAGCCGATAAGCCCGTTATCATCCATTGTCGGAAAGCAGAAGCTTTGACGTGTCAGATTCTAGAGGAAGAGTTTTCTCAAGGTCGCGGGGGTGTGCTGCACTGTTTTACAGCTGACCTAGAGACGGCAGAACGCTGTCTCCGTCTCGGTTTCTACATCTCCTTCGGTGGAATTCTGACCTTTCGGAAGGCGGAGGATCTGCGAGAGATCGCCCGCCAGATCCCAGCTGAGCGATTACTCATTGAGACTGACTCTCCCTTTCTGGCGCCAGTCCCCTTTCGAAGCAAACGCAACGAGCCTTCCTTCCTGCCGAAGGTGAGCGAAGTGCTGGGGAAAGTTCGCCGAACAACCTCAGAAGAAATGGGTGTCCTTACGAAGACAAACTTCAAGCGACTGTTCCTCAGACAGCTGACCGCTGACAGGACCGCTGACAGCTGACACCTGACAGCTGACAACAGAGAAGACCGCTGACAGCAGACCACCGGCGGCCGAAGGCCGTCGGAAATCCCAAATCCCAAATCCCCAACAAACTCGAAATCCGAAACCTGATCTCAGTCCTCAGTCCTCAGTTCTCAGTCCTCCTGTCTCCTACCTCCTGCCTCCTGCAACTTCGAACTTGGAACTTGGCACTTGGATTGGTATATTAGCGCGGGCAAAAGGCCAAAGGGGAGAAAGTATGAAAACCGTTTCCAGTGTTTCCTTGACTTCCAAGGATATATTCAAACTGCTAGAGAGCGAGCTGCAGGAAGTGGAAGATGCTCTGAAGAGAGAAAGCAGCTCAGCCTTTCCCCTTGTCGATGACATCAATCGATATCTTCACAACTGTGGAGGCAAACGCTTCCGTCCTGTCCTTTTACTTCTCTCCTCAAAGCTGTGTGGGTATGAAGGCGGTTCGGCGGTTATCTTGGGCATGGTCGTTGAACTGCTTCATGTGGCGACGCTGGTTCATGATGACATCATTGACAACGCCGAAATTCGCCGTGGACAGTCCTCTGTGAACGCTCGGTGGGGAAATCAAGTTACGGTGTTGATGGGGGACTGGTTGTACATGACCTCATTTTTTCTGGCGCTGAAACTGCGAGACTTTCGGGTATTGGATCTTTTGATCGACGTCACTCGAAGGCTGGTGGAAGGGGAGTTGATTCAGTGGGAGCAGCATGGCCGCCTCAACATCTCGGTCGAGGAGCAGTTGGAGATCTGTCGACGGAAGACGGCTGATCTGTTCGCTAGTTGTGGGCGCTTAGGCGCCATATTGGCAAACGTGGATGAGGAGAAAGAACAGAACCTGGAGACTTATGGTCGTTCTGTGGGAATGGCTTTCCAGTTGATTGATGACCTGCTTGACTACACTTCAAATGAAGACACGCTGGGGAAACCGGTTCTGAGGGATCTCGAAGAAGGGAAGACAACCTTGCCGATCATCTATCTGATGGAACGTGCGGATCTGAAAGAACGAGATTTCCTTCGTGACGTGGTGCGGACTCAGAACTTCAGCCCAGCAAACAAGAAGCGGATCCTGGAGATGGTTCGGGCCTACGGAACCTTAAGTGAGTTACAAGATCTTGCCGAGGAATACGTGCTAGAGGCCAAAAGAGCTATGATGGCTTTTCCCGACTCAATTTATCGCGAGGCTTTACTGAAGCTTGCCGATTTTGTGCTCGATCGGGAGCAATGAACCCTCAGTGCCTCGTTCCATAAATACGGTAACGTTTGCTGATGGGTCTTGTGAGGCGAGGTCAAGGCGCGAGGAGGAGGCGATGTCAGGGACATCGGCGACGACGAGGAACACAGAGATCGCCCGCAATCCCCATCA
>JAPUKI010000220.1 GCA_027295745.1 Acidobacteriota bacterium | reverse complement strand
GGATCAGTGAAATACTGCACGCCTAAGCCTCCCGAGTTATTGCCCGCTCCGAAGAAGTCAGACGCGAAGTCCAGAGACTTTCCGACGGTATATGAAATCTGAAAGGCCAATCCCTGGGTGAAACGCTTGTTGAGCTGGGCATTTAGACCGTGGTAGTTGGAGGTAATCCGATTTTGTCTCAGGTTGTAGGTATCAAATGAAGCATTGAGCCTGTTTTCGCTGGTATCTCCGGCAAAGCGTCCCAGGGGGTCGGCATCTCCCAGAAGGTCTCCGGCGAATCGGTTGGGATCTCCGAAAAAGGGAAGCTTGCGTCCCAGGGTTCCTTGATAATTGATCTCCACCACTGAATCCCAGGGCAGCTGCCGTTGAATGCCCAGGAAGAGGCTTTGCACGTAAGAATCTCTGAGGTTGGGATCTAGGACGCGCAATCCGACTCTCGCACCCTCAATACCACCTTGCTCATCCAGACCCAGATCAGCCCCGGGAATGATAGTGCCGATGAACCCCCCAAAGACGTCATCGGGATCGCTTCCCAGAAAGGGCTGGGGGACTTGGTCTCCAGAAAGTACCGCGAGGGCAAAGAAAGGTGGGTTGAAGCGAGCATTGCCAACCACATTAAAAAAGAGCTTCTCGTAGGCCACCCCATAGCCACCCCGTAACACAGTGTTCCCGTCTCCCAGGAAGTCCCAGGCGAATCCGACCCGTGGAGCGAAGTTGTTCAAATCACTTTGGTAGAGCTCATCCACCTCTCCCACCCTAGCATTGGCGATTCGCTCGAAGTACTGTCCACTATCGGGGTAAATGATGTTGGCCAACTTTCCCTGGCTTTCAGTGATGGGCCGAAAGTACTCCCAGCGAATTCCCAGGTTGAGTGTCAAGCTCGGAGAAATCTTCCAGTCGTCCTGAACAAAGGCGCCCACTTCCGTGCTTCGCCAGAAGCGTGGAGTATCGGTTAGGGCTCCCGTCAGCGGGTCCACCCCGGCTTGAAGTACCACAGGAGCATCGTTGGCGAAGTCAAACACTCCTGGATAGATGAACAAGGGGCGCGAGCTGTTGCCAAAGTTTCCGTTTTCATGGAGTCTCCTCACATCTACGCCGGCGCGAATCCAGTGGTTCGCAAGATTGAGTGAGACGATGTCCTGCCACTGGAAGGTGTGGCGCTTAAAAAATTGAGGGACGACGAAGAAAGATCCGAATGCACCAGGAAAGCCAACGTTGCCTGCAGCTCCCTGGATTGCTGTCGAACCTTGAATCCAGATGGTGGGAACTTCCGGGTTACTGCCGGGAACAGCGCCCGACCTGAGGTAGAGATAGCCAAAGCGACTTTCATTGACCAGCGTGGGTGCAAATTCATGGACCAGGGTAATGTTGGCACTTTGATTCAGCAGCTCCTCGTCGTCTCCGAAAGCGTTTCGAATGTTGGCATCCGGAATGCGGGAGTCGGTGAGGAAATAACGTCCGAAGAGGAGATCCTTGCCTTCGTTGAACACACTGTCAAGGCGGAGGCTGACCTGATCATTGTCGTCAGCCGAGCTGGCAAAGGCATTTACGGTTCCCAGTACGGGTAGATCAGCTGGAGGAACCACTCCATTTACAGGAAGCACGGCTGCAGGATCCAGGTCGGCCGTGGTCTGGATGCCACTTGTGGGAGCAGGCGCTGGAAAATTTTGAAACAATTGAGCGGCAACGCTGGAGGGGTTGCTTTCAATCACCCACTGGCGAAACTCAGGAGTCTCGACAACAATGGATTTGGACTCACCACCTCTTCTCCTAAAGCCTTCGTAAGAACCAAAGAAAAAGAGACGATCCTGGACCATGGGACCCCCGAAGGTGAATCCAAACTGATTTTGAATCAGTGGCGCCTTATCCTTCTCTCCCGTCGCATTGTTGAAGGGATCGAACACTTCCCCCGCATCCAGAGCGTCGTTTCGGTGAAATTCCCACACACTGCCGTGGAACTGGTTGCTACCCGACTTGGTCACCACATTGATCACGGAACCGGAATGAGTTCCGAATTCGGCTGAAAAGTTGTTGCGAATGACTCGAAACTCCTGGACCGTCTCCACGGTGGGAGTGATCACAGGAACTCCACTTTTGCTTTCGTCGTTATTGGTCTGTCCATCCAGAGTGAAATTATTTCCCCGAAATCGGCTTCCGGAAGCGAAAAAGGCGCTCGGTTGCTCTGAGTCGAGGACGGAGGACATGGCGGGAATCACACCGGGCTGCAATGTGGCCAGGGAATAAATGTTTCGCCCGTTCAGCGGCAGCTCCAGAATGCGCCTGTGGTCCACCAGCGAAGAGAGCTGTGAGTCCTCGGTATCCAACAGGGCTGTCCGGCCACTCACCACCACGACCTCGTTGATTGCGCCCAGCGACAGTATAAGATCGAGACTGTAAATCTCTCCGATGGTCAGCACCACTCCGGAGTTCACCAGGGTCTTGAACCCTGCCAACCGGGCTTCAAGCTCATAAACGCCGGGCTGCAGAGCCGGAACGCGGTAGATCCCAGAGTCGTTGGTGGCAGCGGTTCTGGCCGAGTTCGTGGCTTCATTACGGACCACCATTCTGACTCCGGGAAGCAACCCCCCGCTGGTATCTGTGACTAACCCCATTATGGTGCCAGTGCCTGTCTGTGCCCAAAGCTGAGGCACCCAAAATGAAAGCAAGAGCAGGGATAGAGCCCAGACCGCTTTCCTCCGGCACACGAATTTCTTAGTCATTCTGCCTCCTGTGGTTAAAATTCCACCGGCCTCCGGCCAACTTCCAGAGGGGAGGATCCTGCCGTGCTCATATGCATTTCAAATGCAGAAACCCCTCAGAGTACAAGAATCAGCTACTTGTTATCACATCCATATGACAGAGCCCGACCCCACTGGCAGCCCAGCAAACCACTGCAGCCAAAGTCTTTCGGACTCCCAGAAGTTGCTCAGTTGATGAGAAAACGTTCGGACCCTCGCTCAATGTAGAAATAATGAGACGACTCCCTCCACATGCAAGGAAGAAATTGTATAAGGTGTGGACAGGCATTTTCAGTGACCACCATCACCAAATACGCCTGAGCCTTTCGCAAGCCCATCAGCAAACCTCACGCGCTTGACATCGTCGAGAAGCGTTCAATAAGATTCCAATCTCTTGGCACAGCGTCAAAGCTGTCATACACGGGGGCTTTGCAGTGGCATACTTGGCTTTCTACGGGCTGGCAGCAGTCGCTGTGACAACCGCTGTTCTGGTGGTTGTGATGCGCCCGGCTGCCTACAGTGCACTGGCGCTGATCGTCTGTTTCGGTGCCATGGCCGGGCTGTTTTTCCAACTGGGGGCACCATTTATTGCCGCTATCCAGGTCATCGTCTACGCCGGCGCCATCATGGTCCTCTTTCTCTTTGTCATCATGCTCACGGATCCTGAGTCGGAAGTCTTCCCTCCAGACCGCCTGAAGAAAATCCCTCTTTTTGCACTAGCCTCTGCATTGGTCTTCACCTTCCTGCTATTGCAGGCAGCAGGTCAGTGGTCAGTGGCTCAGGGCTTTCCAGGCCTTTTGATCGCACAGACCGAATGGTCCTCCGGGCCGGGTGGAGAGACCGAGACCCTTGCTCTCTCTCTCTTTCGGGATTATCTGCTGCCCTTTGAAGTCACTTCCATCCTCATATTAGTGGCTGTTTTAGGAGCGATCGTTTTAACCAGACAGCACGACTGAAAAGCATGATACCAGCTAGCCATTATCTTGCTTTAGCAGCAATATTGTTCGTGATCGGAACCGTGGGAGTGATTGTTCGGAGAAGTGTAATCACCATGTTCATGTGTGTGGAGCTGATGCTCAATGCGGTCAATTTGACTTTCTTGACCTTCTCTCATTTTCTCAACCAGGTGGATGGCCAGATCTTTGTCTTTTTCGTCATGACTGTGGCCGCAGCAGAGGCAGCGGTTGGTTTGGCGCTGATTGTCGTTTTTTCTCGACACACTGGCACACTTGACGTGGATCAAGCAGACACGATGAAGTGGTGAGCAGTGCTGGAAACTTACTGGATCCTGATTCTATTCCCGCTGCTCGGTGCCGCTGTTAATGGCATCTTTGGCCGATGTTTCTCTCACCGGGTGATTGCCTGGCTCTCCTGCTCAACTGCGGGCCTGAGTTTTCTGGTCGCGCTACTGACCTTCCGCAGTTTCATCCAAGTCCCCAGCGACGAACGTATATTTTCACTGCACCTTTTCACTTGGATCCAGTCGGGCAACTTCGTTTCCGAATTTTCTCTCCTCCTGGATCCCCTCTCGATGCTGATGATTCTTGTGGTCACAGGCGTGGGTTTTCTCATCCACGTCTACTCCCTGGAGTACCTGGCAGGCCAGAAGGGCTACTACCGCTATTTTGCTTACTTGAATCTCTTTAT
>JAPUKI010000022.1 GCA_027295745.1 Acidobacteriota bacterium | reverse complement strand
CCTGGGGAAAATGTCGGCCTATTTTGTGGTGGGAGCGATTGATACGGTCATCGTCATTGTGGTCGGGGTCATCATCTTCGAGGTCCCTTTGAGAGGGAGTCTGTTCTTCCTGGCTATCACTTGCTTTATCTTCCTTTTCGGAGCTCTTTGCTGGGGGATCTTGATCTCCGCCATTGCCGGATCTCAACTACTAGCCTATCAACTGGGAATGATGACCTCGTTTTTGCCGGCATTTCTCCTCTCCGGCTTCATTTACTCCATCGAAAACATGCCTGTGCCCATTCAGATGTTCACTTTCCTGGTACCGGCCCGCTACTTTATTACCATTCTCAAAGGGATCTTTCTCAAGGGGGTCGGACTTGAAGTGCTGGGGATAGAAGTGGCCTTCCTCACCGCTTTCGCCGCCCTGGTCTTTCTGACCGCAACACGAAGGATTAAGCGCACCGTGGTGTAAAATGTGGAGAAGAACCAGAGCCATCATCAAAAAGGAATTCCTGCAGACCCTAAGGGAACCCAGGATGCGTGTCGTTCTGCTCCTTCCTCCCATCATCCAGCTGATCATCTTCGGTTACGCGGTGAACCTGGACGTGGAAAACAGTCCCATTGCCTGGATGGATCAGGATCGCACCCCGCAGAGCCGGGAACTGCTGGCGGAGTTCGAGGGATCTCCCCAGTTTCGAGTGACCCACATCCCGGCAGGGGAGGCAGAGATTCAAGAACTGTTGGACCGCTCAGCGGTTCACGCCGTCGTTCGTGTGTTTCCTGGATTCGGTCGCGATATCCGGCGCGGCCAAAGGACACAGGTACAAATCCTGGTTGATGGCACCAACTCCAACAGCGCGACCCTCATCTCGAGCTCAGCAAGCCAAGTGGTGGCCCGATATGCTGCCCGTATCCAGGGGAGGCATCCTCCCAGCGGCAGAATGGCATCTGGCCTAGGTCCGGTCCGTCAGGGTCCTCTCTTATCGGCGGAAAGTCGTGTCTGGTTTAATGTGGATTTGAAAAGTCAGAACTACTTCGTACCCGGTGTGGTGGTGAACATTATCGCACTGGTGACGGTGATGCTCACGGCCATGTCCATCGTTCGCGAAAAGGAAATCGGCACCATGGAACAGTTGATGGTCACGCCGATTCGCCCCATGGAGTTGATCCTGGGAAAGACGCTGCCCTTTGCAGCCGTTGGACTGCTGGAAGTTCTCCTGGTGACGGGGGCAGCCTTATTGATCTTCGCCATACCGTTTAGAGGAAGCATGCTGCTGCTCCTGGGGTGTGCGGCTGCGTTCCTGCTGACCACCTTGGGCTTCGGCCTATTGATCTCGACGGTTTCGTCAACTCAACAGCAGGCTATGATGGCATCGTTTTTCTTTTTCATGCCTGCTTTCATGCTCAGTGGCTTTGCCTTTCCCATCCGCAATATGCCGCTAACAGTACAATACCTGACCTTCCTGAATCCGTTGCGTTACTTTATGGAGATTGTACGGGGTATTTTTCTCAAGGGAATCGGCTTAACTGTCCTGTGGCCGCAAGTCATGGCCTTACTCGTTCTGGGCACAGTTTTGTTCGGGTTGAGTGTCCTTCGCTTTCACAAGCGCCTCGATTAAGGTCTAGTGTAGAATCGAGCCAGCCATGACAATTCCTCAACCCAGTTCACCCGATTCCGGACTCAGTAGTATAGGTGAAGAGGACCTGTCCCGACACATTCAACAACTGGCCTCGAATGCTTTTGAGGGTCGATTTCCCGGTTCACCGGGTGAGACACGGACCACCGATTATCTGGTCGAGCAATTTAAAAGTCTGGGACTTTCCCCAGGGAACCCCGCCGGAAGCTATCTTCAAAAGGTTCCTCTTATCGGATTCACCGCCGCTTCCCCCCTGCACCTTTTCTTGAGCACAGGGGCAAAAGAACTATCGCTTTGCTCGGGTCAGGAGTTCGTGGCCTGGAGCAAGAGAGCGGTTGAAAGCACATCCCTCCACGATTCGGAGCTCGTTTTTGCCGGCTATGGCGTGGTGGCCCCCGAATATGACTGGGATGACTACAAAGACGTGGATGTGAAGGATAAGACGCTGATCGTTCTGGTCAAAGACCCCCCGGTGCCGGATCCGGACGATCCTTCCAAGCTGGATGAGAAGACCTTTAACGGAAGGGCCATGACCTATTTCGGTCGCTGGACCTACAAGCTGGAAGAGGCCGCCCGAAAAGGGGCCAGGGCCTGCTTCATCATCCATGAAACTGTCCCTGCCGGTTAACCCTGGGGCGTGGTCCAGGACAGTTTTAGTGGAGAACAATTCGATCTGGTGACCCACAATGGGGAGCCGTCCTGTGCCCTGCAAGGCTGGTTGACCGAGGAGAGCGCCCGGGCATTGTTTCGGCTGGCGGGCCATGAGCTGGAGACGTTGAAAAAAGACGCCTTGAGTCGAAATTTCAAACCGCTACCCCTGGGTGTGAGGGGTTCCCTGACCCTTGCTAACACCTTCCGCAGGGTCGACTCCCATAACGTCGTGGCCAAACTGGAAGGAAGCGATCCGAATTTAAAGGAGCAGTACGTCGTCTATTTGGCCCATTGGGATCACCTGGGCAAGAAGACCACTTCCGAAGGGGAGCAGATTTACCACGGAGCCGTGGACAACGCCAGTGGCACGGCCGCTTTACTGGAGATAGCCAGGGGTTTCGCTAAACTGAAAACGCCTCCCCGCCGTTCCCTGCTCTTTCTGGCCGTCACCGCCGAAGAACAGGGGCTTCTGGGTTCCCGATACTACAGTGA
>JAPUKI010000219.1 GCA_027295745.1 Acidobacteriota bacterium | reverse complement strand
GTGTTGTTCATATCAGGCCGTTTCCTGAAACTCTTCCTGGCCATCCCCACTCCCAATATTCACCAATTGTGTGCCTGCGGCCGGTCTCCGAGCAGGGCAGGGAAACTCAGGTAGATACTGATAGAACCCCTCCCGGAAGCTGCCCTGGCGAAGATCGTAACCCTGCCTTCGATTGTTGGAGCAAAGCTGGAGTTGCCCGTAGGCATCGATGTGGAACTTGTAATTTCCCCCTCCGCACTGCTGCTTGCCTTGATCGATCCATTCTTGTTTGCATCGGTCCTGCCGCACCCTTTCGGCACGAAATTCCTCGTCCGCCTGTTCAATGGCTCGAATTTCCTCTTTGGGGAGTTGGTATTGATAGACACCCTCGGAGCCGTCCAGCCTGGGGCGGATGTCAGAACCGAATTTATATTGAACCTTCTCGTCGAGGCCGGCGACGAATTTCTTAATCTTAAGAATTTCATCCCGATTGATGGTCATGCCCACTGTTTTGAGTGTGAGCGGCAGATCTCTCTCAAGGATCAGGCGAATGCCTTCCAGGCAGTGCCCAAAAGCACCGCGACGCATTGTAAGCTGATCAAAGGATTCTCGTGTCAAAGCGTGCAAGCTGATTTCAATCATCGATGGAGGATAGGTCTTGAGATGATCCGCGATCTTCGGGGTGATCAGCGTGCCATTGGTGAAGATGTTCAGAAGAAAGCCCTTTCTTTTGGCATAGGTATAAATGTCCAGGAAATCCCGGCGGGCGAAAGGCTCACCCCCCGTGAAGATCAACTCCAGGCAGCCCTCCTGGTGGATTTCGTCCAGGATGCGGACAATTTCTTCATAGCTCAATTCTTGTCTGATCTTTTCAGGCCTATTGAAGGGATCCGTATAGCACATCACGCACTTGAGATTGCACCGGCAGGTGAGTTCCCATTGGCCGGTCAAGGGGAAGGGATTTCCCTCAAACCGCTGGAAGAGCCGCTCGCTCCAGACCTCTGCGCTCATGTCGCTGATCTGTTGACGATCTCTCATCACAGGACTTCTCTCCTTTGCTTTCTTTCTCGCTCTCCTTCCGTCTCCGGGCCGGTCATTCGGCAATGGCCTCGATCGCCCCAAGTTCCTGGAGCTGACCGAGAAGTCTGAGAAGATCCTCTTCCAACTGTCCTGGAGTCGTATCGAATTCCTCGAGCAACAGCTGTCCGATTTGCTGGACGGATCGCTCGCGATCAATCAACTCCCAGATCCGGCCTCCGACTTCATTGAGGACAAACAACCAGTGATCTCCATTCAGCTGATTGGCGACGGGAATCAGGAGAAATTCATCGGCAATTTTACGGGAAATGAACTGCTCGTTGCGGAAGTACTGCTTTTCTAAAAGGGGAATATTAGTCGGCATGGGGCATTTGGCTCACCACTTATTTTACCAAGTTTTTGGCCTGCTCTGGGAACACGCCACCACCTGGATCACTATAGTCCCGGCCTCTGTCAAATGGGGAGGGGAACAATGAGGGTAAAATAGGGTCACCCGTTTACCGGATTTCTTGGAGATCCTCACTGTTGGGTAAGACTCTCAGTGAAGGACAATCTCCTGTTAAATTCGCACCAACTCTCTCCGTTCCAAGGCCCACACCCCATCCCAATCTGGATGAGGCGGATCCTCCATGAGTGTCTGACAGCGGGCCAGGAAGACTCTACAGAGTGGATCGATCTCAGCACCCTTGCCAAAGAAGTCACAGGCAGCGGCGAAGTCCTTCTCGCGATAGGCTTCTATGCCCCGGGAAAAATATTTCTGACCTTCAGAGAGCTGGTAGCGCGAATCTCCGAGTAATTCGATCAGTTCGACCGGATCTTTTTTTCCTGGAATGGAAACTCGATCGATGGGACGGGTGACAAAAGGCTCACCCAGTTCTTGCTCCGTCGAATCGCTGATCAGGATCGTCACACCGTAGGACTTGGTGAGCTTTGAGAGACGCGAGGCGATATTGACGTCATCGCCAATCACAGTAAAGTCCATCCTCTTCTCCGAACCGATATTGCCCGCAATCACCTCACCCGTACTGATGCCAACACCGATCACAATGGGCTCGAGTCCATTTCTCTCCCTTTCCTGGTTCATCCCGGCCAATTTTTTCTCCATGGCTAACCCTGCACCCACGGCTCGCAGCGCTCCGTCTTCTTGAACACGAAGTGCGCCGAAGACCGCCATCAAGCCATCACCAATATACTTATCGAGAATGCCCTGTTCCTCTAAAACCACATCCACCATCCGCGTAAAGTAATCGTTGAGCAACTCGACCGCCTTTTCGGCAGCCATGGAATCCGCCATCCGGGTAAAGCCCCGAATGTCGGAGAATAAGATGGTGGCTTTAACGCGCATCCCGCCCAGAGCCGGCTTGTCTGGATTGTTGGAAACCTTGGAACTTGACAAAGTGACTACGCTCTCCCCTCGACGGAACTCTTGAGAATCTTACGGTATCTTCCCTAGCTTCATCATACCAGTACTGTAGCAGAGACCCGCGGGGGAGACTCGGGGGACAGGCCCAGAATTAGTTGGGAGAGCCCGTGATTGCCTGGGTTTCAATTGGGCTGGCACGGAATTGGGGTGAAATGCTCAGTTAGGAGGAGCTATTTGGACCAGGTTGCCGGGGGAGTAGGCGAAGATCCAGCAGTCGTGCCAACTCCCGAATAAAACTCATTGAAGTACTCTGCATACACTCCATCGGCTCGATGCATTCCTTTGGAGAGACCGAGCTTTGTTGACCGGAGGGGCTGCCTCTAAGAACTTTGCTGAACGTCTCAGGGCAAGAATAGCCCTGCACCTGATTGTATGATTCGCATGTTGGTCGTAGAACCGAATCCTCCCGTAATCAAAATCGTGTCATCAGCCAAACGAGTGGCTGCATGAAATTTCCGTTCATCCAACATGGGAAGTGTTGCAGAAAACGTTTCGGGAGTTGGATCATAGATAGTCGCCCTCACGGTAGGCCCCTGTGACACTCTTCCTCCTGTAATCAATACAGTTCCGTCGATCAAAAGAGTGGCCGTGTGAAAATTCCTGGGACCCAGCTGTGGGCCGGAGGTCCTCCTAAAGGTCTTTGTGGTCGGATCGAAGATCTCCGCTATGTCAAGTGCACCGAATGTGATCCCTTGTCCACCAGTAAGTAAAACTGTCCCGTGGCGGCATGCCTTTGTCGGGCCTGTGCCATTGGACCGGCGGTGAGAGTGAAGGTCTCTGTTGACGGGTCGAAGATCTCAGCCGAAGGCAAAATGGCATTTCCAACGCGTCCACCCGTAATCAAGACGGTTCCGTCTAGTAAACGAGTGGCAGTGTGTCCGCTCCTTACTCTTTTCATCGAGCCAGTGGCAGTAAAGGAATTCGCGCTAGGGTCGCTCGGCACTGGAGAACTGACTTCCACCCCCTCCTCGGCTATCTCCTCCAGTGATCAGGATAATTCCGTCGGTCTATGGAGCGGCCGTGTGGAAGGCACGGGCAGCGATCGGAAGAGCTGTAAGTACGGTCAAGGTTCTGGTTAATGGGTCGAAGGTCTCGGCCGTTATTTCGTTTCCCGGAGACGGAATTTCTCCAATTCCTCCTACAATCAACACTCGTCCGTCGAGAAGCAAGGTGACTGTGTGCAAAGCTCTGGAGCTTGTAATCGGGGTTTCTGTGGGATTAAATACGCCTGGTGATGCAGCATCCACAGTGAGCACCAGTGTCAACATCGTGAATGAAAATGCTACAGTCCTACAGTTTATAAACTTTCCTCCATTGTTTCAAAACTGTCTTCCTATGAATGGGATTGAAAATCGCTTCCTTGTATCGTGGGAGTCAAACCCATGAAACCCTCTACCCCCTACACGAAGCCCAGGGTTCTTGTGAATGACGACGGAAAGATTTTCTTCTAGGAATTGCAGAGAACAGGGCCCTCGAAGAGCCATCACCGATCTCGACATCCTGGCCTGTCAATTTCTCCGGATCCACCGGGCGACCCGTCCCTGCCACGACGATTATGCTTCCTGACAGGCCGGACTCCTCAGAAGTTTTCGTGTTTCAGGCCCTAGCAGCCCTGGCTCTTCACCTCACCTGTGCTCGGCGGTGAAGTGATGCCGGTAAGGGACTTTTGGGACCCGTAGCACGGCATCCTGGGGGAGCTCCCGGACCGCAGCACAAATTCGTGCTCCCGTCAAAATCAAGAGAGCCGGGTCCCGCATCGCTGCTCACCCATGGGTCTAAATCCGCATCCATCCCCAGGCCAAAGAGCCCCAAGCCCGAAATCAGAAGGATAGGAAAGAGAACAAGAGTCTTCCAGTCCATCAGCTTTTTCCTTTCTGGTCGTTAAAGGTTTCGTACCGGGCTAGAGTGCCCGTTAGAGGGCTAAGGAGACCAGATCTTTTGGAATGACAGATAGAAGGCGATCGAAATCTTTGGTTATTCCAAATAATCTTGACCGATGAGCTTGAAATCTGAGGCCAAATCGAATAGTTTTGCTTGTACCAGATGTCTCCTCTTATCATCTCCGTGCTCTGGATTGGGTCGGATTTCTTACTGCTTGTGATCCTGTTTCGGGCCGTAAAAGGTAGAATGCTCGGCGCCTATCCGGTTTTTTACGGCTATCTGGGATTTGTGCTAATGGTTTCGCTGCTGCGGAGGGTGGTGGCTTTAAGCTTAGGAACACAGTCCTCTCTATATTCCTCTGTCTATGACCTCCCTACGTTCCTCTTTCCCCTCCTCCAGATCTGGATCCTATGGGATCTCTACCGTCGCATTGTCGGATATAACAAAACTGCTTGGAGAAACTGCGTTAGCTCGATTATTGTTGTTGCTGTGCTGACAGCACCTGTGGCGTGGGGTGTCTT